>DXXQ01000186.1 GCA_019416265.1 Clostridiales bacterium
CTTATAAGGAAAACACACAGCGTTGCAATTCTTGCTCTCTTTCCATATCTTTCTTTTTCCTCAAACTCCAATCTTCTGTTCTCGCAGTCCACTGGTGAAAAAAACAGTATCACCAACAAACTTATATGCAATAAAATTAAAAAAGTAAAATCAGAAATTGACACATATTTGATAATCGCAAAAGCGCTCACAGTAATTCCAAAAGAAATTACATAGCAACGTGCCTGTGTATCTGCATGATAGCCACCTGCATATCTTCTGACACCAATAAAACAAAGAAAGAAAACGATGCTTTCTGCAAACATCCCACACATACCACCCAACAAAAAAGTTGCTCCAATGGCGATTGATCTGTCTTTCATTCGTTCCAGTCCATATCGTACGATTTCTTCCTGTTCTTCCGGTGTCATAGATTCCGTAGACATATCAACATTTGCGAAGCTTCTTTACCGCTTCCGGCACTTTGGGCTGATAGGTAATCCATATACATGCTGCATTTTCTTCTGCTTTTGCAGTCTTCACAGCACACCTTCTCACAAATTCTCTTATTTCTTTTTTCATATCTGTTTTCCTTCCTGTATTTTTTATTTTTTCTGATTATAACATAAATTTTTGTTTTTTTTTAATTATGGCGAAATTCACATATATTTGGGCGAAATTAGTATTTTAGGAACATTTTGGAGTAAAAATATAACGCAGCCTAAGCTGCGCTACATTCTAAAGTTGTATTTATTCGTTGACAAACAATTCCACACATACCTGAAAAACACCGTCTTTTTCTTCAATTTCCATGGCACCATGATATTTCTCCACCATCTTTTGAACATTATTCAAACCAATCCCGTGATTTACGCCTTGCTTTGTCGTCAAATATCTTCCGTTTTCCTTCCACAGTTCATGTTGAAAGCTGTTCTCCACCTCTATCACAAGGATGCCTTTTACATAATTCAGACGAACAGCCAAAAATTTTTCTTCAGAGTCTACAGCAGCCTCTATGGCGTTATCCATAAGATTCCCTAAAATTACATTCATATCAAACGCAGGAACGTTCATTTTCTCTGGTACTTGTCCCTGATATTCCACCTGTTTCAAACATTGTGCTGCTTTACTCAAAAAATAATTCAGCAGACTGTCCAGATTTTTATTTCCACTTTTTACCCGTTCTTCCGAATTTTCCATATATTCCCATATTTGGCAAATATAAGCTGTAACTTCCTCGCATTGCCACTGTTGCGCAAGATTCGCCAACACAGCCAGATGATTCTTCATATCATGGCGAACATATTTTGTCCGTTCTTCCGATTTCGTCAGTACCTCTAACTGATTAGCATAAATAAGGTTTTGCTTTTCCAGTTCTGCCCTTTCCTCCAATTTCCGGTAAGCCTTCATTAACACTTCATACAGATAAAAAATCAATAAATCAACAAACAAAACACTGATGGACAACAATATGGAAAAATATTTGTTTTGAATCCGACTCAAAAGCAAAATATTTAATTGAACGATGCTTACTCCACAAATGATTATCAGGATATTCCAGTGCGGTATCTCTGTTTTTTCTTTGTGTTTTTTTAATCGCCTTTCTAACAGAAATTCACAGATTGTAACCAGAAAAACCGAAATATAAACAGCCTGTTCAGGATGGCTTTTACTTATGGAATAGTTTTCTAAAATATGAACACCCACAAAATCACAGGCTACGCTAATACCATAGATAAGTAATGTTACAAAAAGTTTTTTCTTCCACTTTCCCTCATAGCACGATGCAACTGCATAAATCATCACCAGATTTGTTATCATATTGAGCAGCATGAAATGAAACAGCAGGTAAACTCCGGAAGTCAAAATATAAAACAATCCATAAAAAATGAGTTCTCTTGATTTCTTTGCACTCTTTTCCTCAAAGAATAAACACATAAACCGATACGTAATATAAACCCGAAATAGATTTGTACTTAATGTGATTATAATACCAGTCATACTTTACCTTACCCTCCGTGCCCGCCTTACAGCGTACGCCCGTACTTCTTTGCGGTATGGCTGACTAATAGGTAGCACCGTCCCGTCCTGCAACTTCACAGCCTGGGAAGTACATTCCAGCACATAATCAAAATTCACTAGATAGGATTGATGAATCTGTACAAAATTTCCCGGAACACATTTTACCACGTCCTTAAGCTTCCCGTTATAAATACGTTCTTCTGCCTTTAATATTACATGAACACTCTTATTTTGACTGCTGAAATAGCAGATGTCCTTAAACGGCACTTTAAAATATAAGCCTTTGACATAATACTCAAATAACCCATTCCTTTTTTCGCTCAAAACCTCAATGTACTCCATAGTTTCACTGAGTTTTTCATGTTTCAAAGGCTTTATCAAAAAGGCAATCGGCTGCATTCGGAACAACTCCATAGCATAGCTGCTATCCGCAGAAATATACACGATTTTTGTCTCATAGTTATCGAGCTTTTCTCGGATAAAATTCCCCACCTGGATTCCATCTGTTGTATTCAAATTAATGTCCAGAAACAGCGCGTCTAAAGTGTCGTTTCCTTTTTCCAGAAAATTACACAGTTCTTCTCCCGTATACCACACATGAACATCCAAGGCAAGTTGCCGTTCCTTTCCATAATGCATCAGCATTTTTTCTAAAATGGAACAACTTTCCCTGTTGTCATCACAAATTCCAATACAAAGCATAAAATCCTCCCCAAAACTTTCTCTATTTTTATTTTAAAATAAACTTCCAGACGATACAATGTTTTTTGTTTTTTATTTTTTGAGCCTTTTCCATGTATCCTTTTTTCAAATCAAAAAATGAATCATCTCCTGTACCTGCGAACTCAAGATTAATTTTCCGGCTGAGATAATCTGCTTTTTGTCCTGCTTACCTGCTTGCAATAGGAGACTAATAATTTCCAGCTTCCTATTCCAATCAGGAATAAAATCACTCCTGTAAGAATTGATAAAAAGAACACCGGAATTGGACTCAAGGCAGCATCGCCAAACTGGAAGCCAATCGCTTCCACAAAGGGAAGATTCAGATGCAGCACATAATCCACCAATTTGATAACTCCCAAAACCGGAGTGACAGCGCCGCATAAAAGGAATGTTGGCGCAATCACTGCCAGACAGGGAATCACGATCAGACCGGAGAATCCTACAAGGCTGTAAAAAGCGCAAATAATCAAAAAACGTTTCCAGCTAAATCCGCTTTCTCTTGAAAGTAAATCCCCAAGATATGCTTTTGCCAGATCCTTGGGATTACCTAATCTTTTTAAAATCTGCTCTGTAGATAGCTTTTCTCCTTCCATTTCGAGGATAGAACTTTTGATTTCTTTCACAATGTCAACTCGCTCAGAAGTTGGAAGCGGTTTTAAACATTTATCAACCGTATTTAAGTATTTTTCTAATCTTGTTTCCATAATCTTACTCTCCTTTCAGATCAGATATAGCATCCAATAAATTTTTCCACTCCGTGTTCATGGCTTCCAGGTATTCCTTTCCCTCATCTGTCAGGGAATAATACTTTCGCGGCGGCAGCCCTTCCGCAGAATCCTTCCAGGTGGACTGTAAAAAATTCTCCTTCTGCAGTCTCCTGAGCAAAGGGTACACGGTACTTTCTGTGGAAGCGATCATGGGATACTGACTCAGTTCCTGCAAAATCTCATATCCATAATAAACTTTTTTATCCAGCATAAGTAAGATACAATACTCCAATGTTCCGCGCACAATCTGCGATTTCCATTTGTCCAGATTCATCTGTCCCACCTCCCTTGCTTTCCTTATATACATCGTACTACACAGTACATTGTTTGTCAATAGTATATTTGTTTTAAACAGCACAAAAGCAGCAAAGAGAATTTTTTCTCCTGCTGCCAATGCCTTACATTTCAAGCATATCTGTCTTAACGCAAAAAATGAAATATACAATATGAAAAAGCCATATACCACCGAGAATCGCGCATGGAATATACAGTTCTTTTGCAAACATAAACGAAAACCCGAGAAGCATCAGCAATGTCACTGTGAGCATCACTTTCATTTTTGTTTTCCTTGTCATTCCCTGGCCTTTCACGTAGGGCTCCAGATTATTTCTGTAAAGCTTTGTACCTATAAACCACCTGTGGAGCCGCCTGGAGCTTTTCCCGAAACAAAACGCAGCCAGCATTAAAAACGGAATTGTCGGTAGCATAGGAAGAATCACCCCGGCCGCGCCAAGGCTAAGTCCCAGGAATCCAAGGACCATCCATAAAATCCTTTTGATTTTGATTTTCATTCTATCTCCTTCTCTGCATAGACACCGCCTGTTTTCCCATGCTCTCCTACTTTTCTTTCTGCTCATACATATGTCCTTTCTCCACGCGGTAAATCCTATCTGCGATCGCCATGGTTGATTCTCGGTGGGAAACAAGAATAATACTCTTTTTGTTCTTCTGTTCCTTCAGCGCTTTCAGAATCATTCCTTCATTGATACTGTCCACATTGCTTGTTGGTTCGTCAAGAAGAATCAGTTCACTTCCTCTCAAAAATGCCCTTGCAAGGCCGAGACGTTGTTTTTCACCCGCAGACAGATTGTCTCCCAGAGCCCCCACCTTCGTCTTATATCCGTCTGGGAGGGACATGATAAGGTCATGGATTGAGGCAAGCCTGCACGCTCTTTCCATCTCCTCATAGGAGGCATCTGCCTTTGCAATGCCAAGATTCCCCTCTATGGTGTCCTCAAACAGATATGTTGTCTGGCTTACCATGGTTACATTGTCAAGCAGACTGTTGCTGTCAATGGTGTCAATATCCATATCATTGTATAAAATTTCTCCATGGCTTTTTTGCCAGAAGCGAAGCAGGAGCTTTAGAAACGTTGATTTTCCGCATCCTGACTCCCCTACAATTCCAACAATCTCCCCTTTTCGGGCATACATACAGATATCCTGCAGTACCTTCGCCTGTCCGTCATAGGAAAAGGATAAATCTTTTACTTCCAAATGATCGTAAATCATCTTTTCCCCGTTTTTTACAGGTGTTACGGCAGGCGTCTCCGCCAGAAGGTCAAGCACCCGGTCACCGGATGCAAATGTCTGTGTAAGGTTTCCAGGCAGAGCCGAAATCGCGATAACCGGGCCAAAGGAACCGAATACAGCGGCAACACCGATGATCATTCTTCCTGCCGTAAGCATCCCCTCTGTCACAAGAAAAATGCCTGCTGCCAGCGTAAGCACAATAAAGAAGGAAACAAGAAGCTCCGTTGCAGCCCCCGCCCTCGTCGTTCCCTGCTTCATTTTTTTTGTTTCCTGAAGAAGAAGCAAAGAGCGGGCGTTGACTTCTTTTTTTCGTTCCTCGCCGGCATTGTTCAGAACAATATCCTTAATCCCCTTAATACTGTCAAGAAAATAGGCATGAAAGGAAGCAAACTCCCGGCGGTATTTCACCCCGGATTCTTTAAGTCGTCCGGAGGAAATTACCGGAACTGCAATTCCGATAACAGCAAATCCCATAAGAGCAATCCCGGCAAGATACCAGCTGGAGAAAAATCCTGTAAAAAGAAATACCAGCAGGGAAACAAGAACTGCAATGCAGATGGGTGAAATCGTGTGAGCATAAAAAACCTCAAGGGTTTCTATATCGGAGGTGATCATTGCGATGATCGCTCCCTTTTTCTTACTCTCCAGCTTCGCCGGACAAAGGGTACGAAGTGCGCCAAAAATTTTGTCACGGAGCACAGCGAGCAGCCGAAATGCAATATAATGGTTACTGTATTGTTCAAAATACCGCAGGATTCCCCGAAGTACACCGCAGGCGATCACCAGCGCAATGATCATCCCATAGGAAAGAGCCATCGGTTCCCCAAGCGCTTTTGCGATACCTGCGGCGCCAAACAGCGTAACTCCCATGGCACACAAAAAACCTGCAGCGCCGTTTAAAACAGCAAGAATCATAAGATAGCCAAGACTTCCAAGAAGGGCGATAAGACTTGCCATAATTTTTATCCCGCTTCTGCGGGAACTGTTTTTTCTGCTCATGCTTCCACCTCCGTATATCCTTCTTCCAATTTTTTCTGTGCTGTGTAAATCCCGGCATAACCGCCGCCTGTGCGCATCAGCTCCTCATGCGTACCACTTTCTTTTACTTCTCCCGCTTCCATGTAATAAATGAAATCCGAAGACAGGACATTTGCAAAGCGGTGGGAAATAACAATCACTGCCTTTTTCCTGGAAAGTTTCTTTATATTTTCCATAATGATGGCTTCACTTTCCATATCAATATTGCTGGTAGCCTCATCAAACACATAAATATCCTTATCTGCCGCAAGATTCACTGCAAGGGCAAGCCTCTGCTTTTGTCCGCCTGAAATGTTTGCCCCCTCCTCTGTGATAATCTTGTCAAGACCACCGTTTTTCCTAATAAAATCCTCAAGGTTCACAAGGGCAAGGGCAGTATAAATTTCCTCGTCTGTCACTTTTTTATTGGCAAGCTTAAAATTCTCCCTCACTGTTTCGTTGAAAAGATAGGTGTTATAGCTTACTGCTGCAAGATGGCTGTAATAGGACTCTCTGGAGAGGCTTTCCAGGTTTTTCCCGCCAATACTCACCTTTCCTTTTTGCGGTCTGAGCGCTCCCAGAAGCATGTTGACTGCTGTTGATTTTCCGCATCCCGATTCTCCTACAATGGCTGTCATTCCTGTTTTCGGAAAAATCATGGACACATCTTTCAGTACCTCGCGCTTTCCATCATAGGAAAACGTAACCTGCTCCATTCTCAGTTCTGTATCTGTCACAGTTTCCTTCCCCCAGACTGAATCTTCCTGTTCCAGGAGGGAAATGATTTTATTTCCGGCAGAAGCACCGTTCATTGCAATGTGAAACGCAGATCCAAAGGCGCGCAGCGGCAGGAAAAATTCTGCTGCCACTAAAATGAGAAACAGTGCTTCCACAGGGGAAAGTCCCCACTTCTGAACAGACAGAAGCGCCACACTGATTCCAATCCCGGCGCCGCCGTATGCCACAAGATCCATAATGGTAGTGCTTGCAAGCTGCATCACCAAAACCTTCATTGTAATCCTGCGAAATTCTTCACTTGTCTCCCTCATTTTTCTGTGCTGTGCCTCGTCAGCCCTGAAAATTTTTAATTCCTTTAATCCCTGTACACTATCCAGAAAAAAATCTCCCATGGATGTGTACTTGCCCCAGTATTTTGCAAATACCTTTTTTGCATATTTCGATACGGCAATAATCGAAACCGGAATCAGCGGTACACAGCAAAGGAGGACGATTGCCACTCTCCATGCAATCCCTGCTGTGATCACAAACAGAACAAAGGGTGCCAACATGGCATAAAAGAACTGCGGAATATAAACAGAATAGTATAAATCCAGCTGTTCCACCCCCTCCATTGCCACCTGGGTCAGACCCGCCATACTCATTTCGTCAATAGAACGGGCACCAAGCCTCACAATTTTGTTATAGACCTGTTCGCGCAGTTTTTTCTTAGCCCTTCTGCCAATCAGATCTTTAAGATTTCCGGAAAGGCGGGATGTGAGGTAACGCACGCCAATTCCAGCCGCTGCCCAGATGGCAGGAGGGACAAAAACGGCTGCTCCGCCACTGTATGTCTCATAATAGACAGCAAGCTCAATTGCCCGGCAAATGCTGGCTGTAACAGTTATGTTCGCCAAAAGCCCAATCAGCATGAGCACAACCGTATAAAAAATATATTTTTTGTCCTCTCCCAACAGTCGAAGCAGTTTCTTATCTATCATACTTTGTTCTCCTTTTTCTTCTATTCTGTAGTTCTTATTTACCGAAAGTTAGTTTATGCTAACCATTTTGTCAAATAATGCGATGGCTCCCCTTTAGTTAGCCATCGCTAATCACCTGGTGATTATAATTCCTATTTTACCATTTGTCAATATATAAAAAATAACAGCAGAGAGAATCCCTTCTCCCTGCTGCCATCTCTAATCTTTGTTTCTGATTCTTAATCGTGAACCTTATTTCTGATCTTTCTTTTTCTTACTCAGGAAATATCCTGCCAGTCCTCCTGCCACAAGAACAAGGATCACCACGATCCATATCAAATAGCTCTGGCCTCCCTCTTCCTTCACATTTCCGGAGGATGCCTCTTCTGTTTCCTCAGAAGGAGACTCTGTCTTTGTCGGCTCTTCTGTAGCTGTTGGTTCTGCTGTAGCCGTCGGCTCTGCCGTAGCTGTGAGTTCCGCCGTAGCCGTTGGCTCTGCTGTGGCTGTTGGTTCCGCCGTAGCTGTTGGCTCTGCCGTAGCTGTTGGCTCTGCTGTGGCCGTTGGCTCCGGAGTGGCTGTTGGCGCTGTGGTAGCTGTTGGCTTCGGAACAGGGGTTGCAGTGGGCGCAGGCGTCGGCTCTGCTTCTGAAGCCTTGATGGCTCCTGCTGCGATTCCCGCTTCTGTAACTGCAGACACAACAGCCTCCTGATCTGCATAATCGGTGTTTTTCATTAAATCTACCCATCCTTCAACACCTGCTGCAGAAGTTTTTCCCCAGGCTCTTCCCTGAGAAGTTTCCACATATTGTGTGATATGTACGGCCGCTCCGTCTTCCAGTCCCTGTCCTACTTTTCCAAACTGATCTCCAGGTCCTTTATATACCGGTGCTGCGCCTTCCGGCGCCTTTATTTTCACATCAAATTCCACATCGAATCCATTATAGGTACGGTATTCTGATAATGCCGCTTCCCCGACAGTCACAGGCTTCAGATGATCGGAGGGTACATAGCCGTACATATTTCTATGCTGTACATAAACCCAGTGGGAATTGTCCTCCCCTGTCTTTTCTCCTGTAATATGAAGCGCTGTTCCGTTGGGAATCAGCTCCTCATTCAGTTTGCTTGCCTGAAAGCTGGCTTCATCGTAAATATCCACTCCGCCTTCTGCACACTCCACGATCATATAATAATCAGTGGCATAGTCCGGCTTCTGTCCGCCTCCGTCGTCTGCCCATACATTTACGCAGAGCAGAAGGGCGAACAAAAGAGTTAAAAAAATCCCCGTTCTTTTTTTCATAATCGTATCCTTCACCTTTAATTTCTATTTTCGTTTCACAGCGGAAGAAGACGTATATTTGCTGTACACATTTCCATTGGGTTCTCTCACATACGCTCTGACTGCATAGTAGTATAATACACCCTTTGATGCTGTTTTGTCCAGATATGCAGAGGTACTTCCTGAAGAAATTGTCTTAATTGCTTTCCAGGAACCGGATTTCGTCTTTCTGTAGATCCGATATCCGTCGCAGTTTTTCTGTGTTTTCCATTTGATGCGGATTCCTGTACTGCTTCCTGAGACAGAAGAAACCTTCTGACGGGCAGGAGCCGCCTTGATCACCTCTCCGGCCGTGTATTTCCCAAAGTAAGAATACGAGGAGGTTTTTCTGCAGGCTCTTACTGTGTACTGTAAAGCTTCACAGGGAGTAACCTTTCTGTCCTGATAGGAGGTGACAGAGGCTCCTGTCGAGACAAGCTGTTTCCATTTTCCTGATGGAGTTTTTCTGTATATTCTGTAGCCGGTTGCTCCCGGAACCTTTTTCCAGGTCACAGTATTGTATCCGCTGTTTGACACCTTCACCTGAAAAACAGGCCGTTCCAGAACAGGAGTTACAGACACTGCCCCGGAGGAGCTTCCTGTTTTTACTTTTCCTAAAAGGGTTACATAAGGTACAAGGGTATATGTATATTTTGTCCCGGTTTTCAGCTTGCTGTCTATATAGGCGTTTTTGGAGGCGGACAGGGATGCGATTCTCTTTTTGCTCTTTCCCCCTTCGCTTCTGTACAGATAATAGCCGGATACCCCGTTTACCTTTTCCCAGGAAAGGCTCGCTCCCTCATACCCCTTTGCCTTCCCCTTCAATACGGGAGCCGGAATTTTATCAAGAGTTTTGGTGTGTACCTTGATTCTGGGCGTTGCACCGGAATCTGCGAAATCCTTCCATTGCCCTGTTGTTGTTCCGAAAAAGCCCTGTCCTTTTTCTATCTCCGCCTTGCTGCTAAACCAGTTGCTGTGGTTTGTATTTGCCTCTACGCAGAGCTTCATAGGCTGGCTTCCTGCATTTTTTATCACTGCCGAATATGCAGAGCCATATGCCACATTCACCTCAGGAACCTTAATGGTCTTTACCCCCGCTATAGGCTGGATGATGTCAAGAGGCTTTTCATAAGCCGGCTTTCCGCTGGAAGGGTCTGCCGGATCTTTTAAATCTGTATAAATCTGAAGGGTATAATGGGCGTTGTCACTATATGTAATAACATTTACCTCACCGATGGTTTCCATATAGCCCTTCTTTGCACTTGCCGTAAAAATATTGGCGGCAGACTGACCTGTCTTCAAGGAAGTTGTCATAAGTCCGGAGGAGCCGTCATAAAAGTAGTTGTTCCCATATTCTGTTCTATCCGAAGCCTTCGCGGTTACTAATCCTCTGATAGAACTGTCCTCATAAGAGAGATAAAAATATCCTTCATCTCCCCTCTGTGTTCCCCAACTGTTTTTTATAATCCAGGCTCCATCTGACTTTACGCCACACTCCGGTTTGAAATTCTCCTTCTGATAATTGTCGTCCCAGCCCACGACTGTAACCACATGATTAATTTTGCCTTCCTCCGGACAACAATAGGAAGCCGTATCCGTATTATAATATTCATCCTCCATGCGTATCTGAACTGCTACAGAATAATTCTCATAGAGCAACTGTTTCATTCTGTCTGCAGAATAGTCCGAAAAAGATGCATCCGTAAGATACGCCGCTGTTTCATATGCCTTTGACGCCGGAATTTCCACGGAGTTGTCCATTATGTGATTGGGATCTGTGGGAAGGGGTACGCTTTTCTCTGTTGTCATTCCTGACCAGGTGGTAAGAAAAATAGAGGCAAGGGTGTCGTTTCCTCCATTGTGATATCCCTGTGTATTATAGTTGTAGTCCCCCGCTGTATGGTTCAGAGGGTCATTCTCTCTGTTGGCAAAGAAATATGCCAGGTGTTCCTCCGACAGATCATAGCTTCCTCTGTTCCTTGCAAGCAGCGATGTTTCCATGATGGAGGCCATTCCAAAAGCCCAGCAGATTCCAAAGGGATGCTGGTTTTTCACACTGGTGATCACACCTTTCGTGCGGGCGTCAAATTTCTCAGGATATAATGAAAACATGGCTGCATCTGATTCCAGCTGACTTCCTACCTTGGGCATCTCCTGAAGCTCCGTCAGGTTCCCGAAGGGTTCCAGCTCCTGCGCCCGTTCCTCCTCTGTAAGAGGTCTTCCCTTAATGTATGCAATTCCTTCCCGGGAATCCTCCTCATCTGTAAATTCCTGTGACGTTCCGTCCCCGAACTGTGCCGGCCCTTCCTCCGTTTCCTCCGGCTGCACCTCTGTTTTCCCGGATAGCACTTCTGCCTCTCCGCCCTCGAAAACTTCCGTCTGTATTCCGTCAGAAAACTCTTCGGCGCCATAAACGGGAGCCGAAAAAGAAATCATAGAAACTGTAAGAAAAAGGGAAAGACTGCGTCTGATCATCTGCATTCTTTTTTTCATCCATATCCTCCAATCATGTATCTTTTTTACAGGTATTCTTTTAATATAATATGGTCTTATTATAACTTCCCCCATAAAAAAAAGCAAGGCGGAATTTCTTCCGCCCTGCCGGTAATGCTTCGTTTTTATATTATTTGTATGGTTTGTACATTGGGCCGTAAGCAGCGCATGCTCTGTAGTCTGCGCCTTCTTTGTCCATGCCGAATGCGTTCCATGCTGCCGGACGGAAGATCTTATCTTCCGGTACGTTGTGCATGCAAACCGGGATTCTTAAGATAGATGCCATTGTGATTAAGTCAGCACCGATATGTCCGTAGGAGATTGCACCGTGGTTTGCACCCCAGTTGTTCATTACATCATATGCTGTCTTGAATGCACCTTCTTTACCGTCACATCTCGGTACGAACCATGTACATGGCCATGTGTAGTCTGTACGTTTCCAGAGAGCATCAGATACTTCTTCCGGAAGAGCAAGTGTCCAGCCTTCTGCAATCTGAAGAACCGGTCCAAGGCCTTTTACAAGGTTCAGACGGATCATTGTTGCAGGCATTTCATCTTTTGTTTCAAATCTGGAGGAGAATCCGCCGCCACGGAAGTATCCGTTGTCAGCTGCGTTCCATGTTGTAGCAGCCATGATACGCTCCTGATCTTCCTCTGTTACGTTCCACCATTCTTTCATAACTGCGTTGCCGTTTTCGTCTTTTGCACCGCCGTTAGCGTCCAGACAGCAAGCACCGGAGTTGATCAGATGGATGAAACCATCGTTTTCTTTTGCTTTGCCTTCCAGCTCGTAGCCGGTAACTCTCTTAACAGCTTCCGGGCTCCAGTATGTACGAACATCTGCGAACATCTGTGCACGGTTTGTAAGGAGTTTCATGAAGAGCATTCCAAGACCGTTGAGAACGTCGTTCTCTGTTGCCAGGATGTATGGCTCTCTTGCGCCTTCCCAGTCGAAGGATGTATTAAGCATTGCCTCTGCAAAGTCACCGTTCGGATAGAAGTCTGTCCACTGTCTCTGTCCCTGGAAACCAGCTGCCAGAGCGTTGTGTCCGATTGCTTCCTCAGAGAATTTCGGATCCAGTTTGTCACAGCCGTTCATAAGCTCTTTGATGATAACTGCCATCTTAACTACGAACTCAAACTGCTCTTCTTTCTTTTCTTCAGACATCTGTAATTCTTCCGGGTTCTTATCAAAGCCGATTGTACATGTCTTTTTCGCCCATGCTAAAGCTTTCTCGAACTCTTCGTGATCGTAGATGCCTTCTGTCATACGACGGATGATCTCTACCTCGTCGATGGATTCTACACGCATTCCAAGGTAAGACTCGATGAAGTCAGAGTCAACGATGGATCCGCCGATACCCATACAGATAGAACCGATCTGTAACCAGGATTTGCCTCTCATAGATGCAGCTGCAACTGCTGCACGGCCGAATCTTAATAATTTCTCTTTAACGTCTTCCGGAACTGTTGTGTCGTCAGCATCCTGAACCTCATGTCCGTAGATACCGAATGCCGGAAGGCCTTTCTGTGCATGAGATGCCAGAACAGATGCAAGATAAACAGCGCCAGGTCTTTCTGTTGCGTTGAATCCCCAAACACCTTTGATTGTTGTAGGATCCATATCCATTGTCTCGGAACCGTAGCACCAGCATGGTGTAACTGTCAGAGTAATGTCTACGCCTTCTTTTCTGAATTTATCTGCACATGCGGCAGTCTCACCAACACGTCCGATTGTTGTGTCAGCGATAACAACCTTTACAGGTTCGCCGTTGGAGTATCTTAAGTTTTCTTCGAAAAGCTTTGCTGCTGTTTTCGCCATATTCATGGTCTGCTCTTCCAGGGATCCTCTTACATCCAGGGCTCCGCGGCGTCCATCAATTGTAGGACGAATACCGATTACAGGGTAGCTTCCGATTAATCTGCTTTTTGCCATAATTTTACTTACCTCCTGAAATGATTTCGTGTTTCTCTTTTCCGAGTTAATATCAGAAAATTCTTTTTCTTTTCTGAATACCACATATAACTATTATATATTTGCAATCTATAAAATACTTGTGTTATAATAGCAAAAAGTAGTACAATATTCACCTTTTTATATTTTCATTTGATTTTTTATCTTTTTTGAAAAAGGAGGAATTTTTTTGCATGATCTTAAGCGCAACGAGGACCGGCCGCGAGGTACTTATGAGTTTCCTTTTGAATTCCATCATATAGATGCTTCCCATCCCCGTTACCTGATGTCCTACCACTGGCATGTGGAATATGAGATAATCCGAATCCTGAAAGGAACGCTCACTGTCACTTTAGACGAAAAAAGTTTTACTGCCCATGGCAATGATGTCATTTTTGTCAATAGCGGAATTCTTCATTCCGGGATTCCCGAGGATTGTGTCTATGAGTGCATTGTTTTTGACCTCAATGCTTTTTTGAAGTCCAGCTCTGTCTGTTCCAGATATATGCAGGAAATCCTTCACCAGGAGGTCATGATCTATCACCATTTTACGGAAAAGCAATCTGACCTCATCTCCTGCGTCAATTCTTTATTTCGCGCCATGGAGGAGAAAGCTCCCGGCTATGAGATGATTGTGTTTGGACAATTTTACCACTTTTTCGGTCTTATTTTTAGTAATCATTACTATCTGGAAAATCAGCCGAAAACAAGAAAAGATTATAAGCGTATCCTGCAGCTGAAACAGGTGGTTGATTTTATTGAGAAAAATTACACCTCACAGATCACCCTGAACCAGCTCTCCGCCTCCGTATCCATGTCCCCGAAATATTTCTGCCGCTTTTTTTCGGAGATGACTCATCAGACACCTATGGATTATCTGAACAGGCAGAGAATCGAGCAGGCCTGCTATCAGCTTTCTACAACGGACGATTCCATCACGGAGATTGCCTACCGCACAGGCTTTAATGATCTGAGCTATTTTATCCGTACTTTTAAAAAATATAAGGGAATCACCCCCGGGAAGTATAAGAGGAGATAAAAAAGAAATACCGCGGTGCGGGAGCCTGGCGAATCCTTTCTGAAGCCTTCGGCTCCCGCAGTACTTCCGAAGCAGACCGCTCCGGCGACGGACACGCAGACGTTTGCGCGTTCTTATGTAAACAGATTTTTATGTATTCCAATCTTTCGTGTTCTGCTTTCTATTCTATCAAAGGCAATTCTTAAATGCAAACTGTTTTCATCCAAAAATTACCCTGTAAACCGACAGCCCGCCTTTCCCTTTTCTCACAAAAAAACCGCCTGTTTCCTGAGAAAAAGACGGTTTCCTGATTCATTCTGTTATATTAAACGATTTCATGATTCAAAAGATACAACGAAGCCCCATACTGTGCAAGAGAGTGGTCTTCCTCTCCGGTTCCTCCGCTTACGCCGATACCACCGATGATCCTGTTCCCGTCTTTAATGGGAACGCCGCCGCCGAAGGTAACTACGTCCTTCAATTTATCTACCCCATAGAAGGTCTGCCCCGGCTGTGCCATCTTTGCAAGCTCGATCGTGGGCATCTGTACTGCCACGGAAGTGTACGCTTTTTTCATGGCTGCTTCAAAGCTTACCAGAAATGCTCCGTCCATTGCATGGACCGCAACAGGATTTCCCTCCGGTGTGCAGATTGCGATAACCGCCTTCGCTCCCCGGCGCTCAGCCTCCTGTTCTATTTTTTCGATCAGCTTTTTGGCATTTTCAAGATTGATCCTTGTCTGCATCCCTACCCTTTTCATAACCTCGCGGATCAGAGCCTCGCTTAGCTGATCCTCAGGAGCTGCATATCCGTCTATGCGCTGTACAGGGACGGGGGTAATGGGCTGTACGGAAACAGTGGGCTGCGGGACAGGCATTTCCACCTGTTTTGGTTCTTCTGCAGACGCCTGTTCTGCTTTAGCCGTTTCTTTCTTTACTTTGCCTTTTTCATCAGCATCCACATAGCGGGCAAGCATATAGAGGTAGTCGGAAAGACGGTTCATATATTTCTTTGTCCCGGTATCTGCGCCGAATTTTACGCTGACTGCTGCAAGAGCACGTTCTGCTCTTCTTGCAACGCTCCGAGACAGATCAATTCTTGCAGAAAGGCTGCTTCCACCCGGAAGAACGAATTTCACGTTCCCGTCAAAGAGAGCTTCCATTCTGCGTATCTCTTCTTCCAGAAATTCCGTCTTGTCGTCACTGACATGATATTCTCTGTTGTAGGGGTCGTTCACCCCTGCCATGACAGTTTCCAGCGTTCCCTGGATTTTCTCCAGTGTACGCAGGATTTCTTTATCCTCCATCATGGTTTTGAGAAGTCCCAGATGACTGCTCAATTCCTCTATGGTACCTACAAGCTGGATACGGTCGTCCGACTTGGAGACATTTTTTGTACGGAAAAGGTCTGTTGTACCCTTATCTCCGTTCTTCGTATATAAATCCATTTTCTATTCTCCTCATCAGAAGTTTCCGGTTTAGAATGACCAGAGTTTCGTGTAGATCTTCATAATATCTTCTTTGGTCGGTACTCTCGGATTATTTGCTGTACATGCGTCTGCAAGGGCAGCCTCCGCCATCTTGTCAATGGCAGCAAAGTACGCGTCCGGTGTAATGGTTCCCAGCTCCTGGATCGTAAGCGGGATATTCATTTCCTTCTGCATAAACTGAATCCAGTTTACAAGGGAACGAATGGTCATTACTTTATTATAGTTGCTCAGTCCCAGAATATGGGCAATATTGGAATAACGCTTTACAGCCGGCAGATATTCCTTCTGACTCTTGCTGTGTTTGTTGATGTTTGCGTTATATTCCACAATATGCGGAAGAAGCATGGCGTTGGCACGGCCGTGAGGAATGTGGAACATTGCTCCAAGCTGGTGCGCCATACTGTGAGTGATTCCAAGGCCTGCCGTGTTGAAGGAAAGTCCTGCAAGACAGGAAGCCACATGCATTTTCTGACGGGCATGCATATCATTTCCGTCAAGGTATGCACGAAGAAGGAATACTCCGCAGATTTCGATCGCTTTCTCTGCCAGTGCAGAAGAAAACTCGTTATGAGCGGTGCTTACGTAGGATTCCAGGGCATGGGTAAATACATCCATACCTGTATCTGCTGTAATTGCCGGCGGCACACTTTTCACAAGCTCTGCATCCAGGATCGCCTCATCTGCTGTCAGGGAATCTGAGATCAGAGGATATTTTACGTGAGACGCCGTATCGTTTACCACAGCAAAAGAGGTTACCTCAGAACCTGTTCCGCTGGTTGTCGGAATGGCGATCAGTCCGACTTTTCCATAATTATTGATTTTCAATGCAAATTCTCTGATCGCTTTTGAGGAATCGATGGCGGAGCCTCCGCCTACAGCCACAATGGCTTCCGGCTGGTATTCCAGGAATTTTTTTACTCCTACTGCAATTTTATCCACCGGCGCATCAGGAACTACATCGTGAAAAATGTCATATTGGATTCCCGCACTCTCTAAAGGCGCAGTAATCAGATCAATCATCCTGCTCTGAACAACAAAAGGATCTGTGATGATCAGAACTCTTTTATATGGAATTTCTTTCAGGCGATCCAGTGCATTGCTGCCGAAGTGGATGACTGTTTTCATCTCAAAGGTATTCATATATCATGCTCCTTTTATTTTCTGACTCTCAGACGGATATTTGCAGACAATGGAAAGTTTTTTGAAATAGTTCAGCCACTTTTCACTTGGTTCTTTGTCCGTCACCACAATGTCCACATCCCGCAGCTTACCTGCTACGGAAAATGCCGTCTGGTCAAATTTTGTGCTGTCGATCACCAGAATTTTTTCTTTTCCGGAAGCCATCATTGCTTTCTTGGTGGAGCCGAAGGCTTCCTGGGATTCCATGATTCCCCAGTCCTTGTCCAGCGCCTTACAGGAAAAAATCACCTTGTCCACAAAGTAAGAGCGAATGGATTCCTCTGTTCTGGAACCCAGGAAAGCAAGATAGCCTTCCTTCATCACCCCTCCGGTGGAAATGATATTCCATCCTGAGACATCGGACAATTCAAGGAGGATCTCCATGGAATTTGTTATGACAGTCAGGCGTTCTCTGTCCTTGAGGGCTTTCGCCACAAACACGGCTGTGGTGCTGGCGTCGAGAAAAATGTGATCTCCGTCATGCACCATGGAAGCCGCGATTTCCGCCATTTTCTGTTTCCCGGAAACATTCTGGTTTTTACGTACATTAAAGGGCAAATCTATACTTATATCCTCATTAATTACCGCTCCGCCGTAACTCTTGATTGCAAGTCCTTCTTTTTCAAGTTTATCCAGATCACGCCGAATGGTCTCTTCAGAGACATTGTAAAGCTGGCTGAGTTCGCTGACTACCACTCGTTTCTCCGCCTGCAGCTTCTCGAGAATCAGATTTCTTCTCTCTAATGCAAGCATAAACATCTGCCTCCTTTTTGAGGATTATTACAAAAGACTGTCGATCATACGTCTGTCAGGATGAGCGATGACGGAAGAATCAAGGTACATTCCTTTTTCCGCAACAAGCTCTTTTGCCCGTTCAATAGAAGCTTCCACTGCGGAAACCTCTCCTGTGATCATCATATATGATTTTCCGCACATACCTTTGGCAATGCGCAGCTCAATCAGATCTACGATCGCTGTCTTAGCTGCCTGGTCTGCTGCTTCAATGATCGATGCAGCATCGTATGTTTCAAGGATTCCCAGCGCGCTGATGTCTTCTACCTGGGTAGTTCCATAAATTGCCGGGAAAATGGATTCATGAGGATTGCCCAGCACGAAGCTGTCGATGCATTTGTCCTCATATGTTGTTACTGCTGTATCAACAGCAGCCTTGACCGCACTTAAATCACCGGTGATAATTGCAATATATTTGCCCGGACATACGGTCTGCGCCTCAACGATTTCAACTTCAGATGTTTTAACCATAGCATCTGCTGCTGTTACGCCGGTAGCTGTTGTTTTAAATTCAATCATTCCGATTGCTTTACTCATTTTCTGCACGTCCTTTCTACTTTGCTGCAATTATAATGTGGCGGTCTGTCACCTCTGTTACCTTACCACAGATAGATGCATGGATTCCAACACTTAAGCCCTGTGCAGGCTGTGCGATCATCTGACCTCTTGTTACCTCATCGCCCACTTTTACCATAGCCTGAGCAGGTGCTCCGATATGCTGGCTTAAAAGGATTTTTACCTTCTTGATCGGTACAAGAGTTTCATCCATCGGCGCATCCTTATCATATCTGGTCAGTCCGAGACGAGCCATCAAACGTTCCTCCGGAACTTTACGGTACTCCCTTGCAGAAGGAACCGGTTTTGGCTGTACACCCTGAGGCGGTCTGATTCCCGCATTACGCAGGCCAGTCTTCATATCCAGAAGAAGGCTTCTCGGTGCAAGGCTCTGCGGACACGCATACATTTCGCAAACGCCGCAGGAACAGCAGAAGGATGCGTCGATGTATGGGTTCAGATCTCTGAAATCCTGATTGGAAGCTGCCCTCATAAACAGAGCCGGATCAATAGGATGTCCCAGATTATGACGAGGACAAAGGTCCGTACATGAGTTACACTGACAGCAGATAGATGCTGCCCGTTTTAAATCTATAGAAGAAGATCTCTGCTTCTTCGCTACAATAAGATGGTCTTTTGGAAGAACCAAAATTGCATTTGTTGTCTTTGTTACAGGTTCGGAACCGCTTCCGATACGTCCCATCATAGGTCCGCCTACGAAATAAACCGGATCCTTAACTGTCACATTTCCTGCCTGTGCCACAACCTCATCCAGTGTACATCCCAGAGGAACTCTCACTGTTACCGGGTTGGATACTTCTGCTACTACAGACACATATTTATCTGTTACAGGCTTCTTTGCAAGGGCACGGTAAACGTTATAGACGGTTTCTACATTGAATACTGCCACTCCCTGCTCGATAGGAAGTCCGCCCGGACGTACCACGCGTCCTGTAGCCTCATAAATCAGGACAACCTCATCTCCCATAGGATATACTTCATCGAGAAGATGAAGTCTCATTCCAGGGAATTCTTCAATGTGCTGATTCAGGGCGTTGATCGTCTGAACATAAGATTTTTTGATTCCGATGATTGCTTCTGTTGCCCCTACTGTCTCCGCGATCATCTGGAAGGTTTTCATGATTTCATATGCGTGTTTTTCTAATAACTGTCTGTGTAGCTTCAGTAAAGGTTCACACTCTGCACAGTTCATAAGAATGGTATTTGCCTTGTCGCTGATCTTCATATAGGTAGGGAAACCTGCTCCGCCGGCGCCTACTACACCATTCTCCTGTATGATATTCTGTAATTCTTTGATTTCCATGGCGTTACTCCAATCCTGCACCGTCGTCAATGATTCCGACAATTGCCGCATCGACCGGTGCTGTTTCTACGCCGCAGCCAATTCTTGCTGCGCTTCCCTGTGCCACCAATACATACTCTCCGATTCCTGCGCCGATGATATCGATCGCAACAATCTGTTTGAGGCCGCCTTCCATATGATGCACAGGCTCAACAATCATAAATTTACTTCCGATTAATTTTTCACTTTTCCGCGTGGAAACCACACTTCCAACTACTTTGCCTACAATCATATGAGCCTCCATAAAAATTTATTAGCAAGTTCAGCCATGCAGCAAAAACAGATGCATGGCTGAATTTTGGTTATTTAATAATCGTTACGGTATTGCCTGTGGCAATCTGTGATGCATTTGCTTCATCTGTATCAATATGCATCTCCAGCGTAAAGCTTTCGTCTACACGGATCTTTACATGGTTGAAAATTGTTCCGCGCTCGTTATCAGCTTTTACTGAAACGATATCGCCGTCTTTGACACCGGCTGCCTGAGCATCCTTCGGAGCCATATGAATGTGACGCATAGCCACAATACATCCCTCTTTCAGGTAAATAGCGCCTTTAGGTCCTACAATGGCAATCGGAGCACTTCCTGCAATATTACCGGACTCGCGTACCGGAACCTTCATGCCCAGTTTAATAGCATCTGTCGCAGATACTTCAACCTGTGAGGCTTTACGCACCGGTCCGAGGATTCGCACGTTCTCGATTGCACGAAGCTTCAGTCCTACAATAGTAACCGTTTCGTTGGAAGCGAACTGGCCGCCCATCAGATCTTTCTTCTTTGTGAGCTGATAACCGGGGCCAAACAGCGCCTCCACATGCTCCTGTGTCAGGTGGATGTGTCTTGCGGAAACTCCGATGGGGACAACGTAACCGTTGCCCTTCTCCTCATTCTGGTTGATTGCCTGAATGACCATTTTTGTAATTAATTCAATATTATTGGTTTCCAAGAATACACCTGCTTTCTGTAGATAGAAATGACTTTCATCCTGCCCTTATTATTTTAAAACCGGAAGAATTTTCTCTACGTCTGTGTGTGGTCTTGGGATTACGTGTGTAGCTACTAATTCGCCAAGGCGGGATGCTGCTGCGCTTCCGCTCTCTACTGCTGATTTAACAGCTCCTACGTCTCCACGTACCATAACTGTTACAAGACCGGAACCGATTTTCTCTGTTCCTACTAATGCAACATTAGCAGCTTTGCACATCTGGTCAGCTGCTTCGATTGCTGCTGTAAGTCCTCTAGTCTCAACCATTCCTAATGCTTCCTGTGTCATTCTTTTTTCCTCCTTATGGATTGGGGCTGTTTCAGCCTTCACTGTTTTTGTTTCCGTTGTCTTTGCTTCTGCTGCTTTCGCTGCAGCGGTGGTTCTTTTTCTTGGAGCAGCCGCCTTCTTTGGGGTTGCTTCCGTTTTCTTTTCTTCAGCCATGTTTCATCCCCCTATTTTTCTTTCTTATTCCAACGGCTTGCGCTTAGTTCCACCAGTTTGACGATTTCTTCATGGGGACGGGCAATTACTGCATAGCATGCCGGTTTTTTGATTGCGCCTGCTGCCGCAGCTTCCACTGCTTCTGTAACAGCAGCCACATCACCTTCTACTATAATGGTAACCAGTCGTCCGCCCAGCTTACGTTCCCATGATTTCAGTTCCACATCTGCAGTTTTGCACATAATGTCCAGGGCGTCCAGTGCCGCTACGACACCTGTGATTTCAATAAAACCATATGATTTGCTCATGAGCGAACTCCTTCAAAAAATACTAATCAAATATTGTGTTGCCATGCAGCATCTCGATTTCGCTTCGCTACATCTCGATGAGGGCATTCGCCCTATGCAGCCTAAGCCAGAAATAAATGCTTACAAGCTAGCTTGACGCATTTATTCCTGTCTTAGTCTGCGCATGGCTCATTGCTGATCAGATGCTTGGCAGGATTTTTTCTACGTCGCCGTGTGGTCTTGGGATTACGTGGGTAGCTACTAATTCGCCAAGACGGGATGCTGCTGCGCTTCCGCTTTCTACTGCTGCTTTAACAGCTCCTACATCACCACGTACCATAACTGTTACAAGACCGGAACCGATTTTCTCTGTTCCTACTAATGCAACCTCTGCTGCTTTTGTCATTGCATCTGCTGCTTCGATTGCAGCGGTAAGTCCTCTGGTTTCTACCATTCCTAATGCTTCCTGTGCCATGTTCTATTCCTCCTGAATATTCAAACCTGATAATTGATCGTATTATGCGGATAAAGAACCTAGTCTTTATCCAATGCGCTGATTTTCAGCATTTTCTCCGTTCCCTCTTCCGGGTTCGGGATGACATAGTGCTGTACCACGCCAGTCATTCTGTTTGCCGCTTCCATGCCTGCTTCTACAGCCGCTGTTACATCAGTAACGCTTCCTCTGAACTTGATACAGACAAGGAGCGGAACCGGCAGGCTGTCAGCATTGGCTGGTTTATTCTTATCGAATACCTCCAGGCGGACATTGGCAGCCTTGCATCCGGCATCGCCTGCTACAAAGGCTGTGGTCAGCCCAAATACCTCTAAAATTCCTACAGCTTCTGCCATTTTATTTCTCCTTTAGTTGTCAGGAAATTATTTATTTACTACAGCAATCTTAAGTCCTGTCATTGCAAGATTTGTCTGAAGCGCTTCATTGATCTGCTCTAACGGGAACTTATCTGTAATAAGCTCTGCCATCGGAAGACCAATTCCCTTTGCTCTCTTTAAGAAATCAAAAGTTGTAACGTAGTCTCTTAAGGTGTATACCCAGGAACCTACTGTTGTGATCTCTTTGGAGCAGATATCAAAGTGCGGGTTGATCGTAGCATCTCCACCGTTGATGAAGAAGCCTAATTCGCAGAGTCCGCCGCCGTTGCGGATGAATTTGTAGATATTTGCATGAGCAACAGGAGATCCTGTACACTGGAATGCAAAGTCTGCAAGGTGTCCGCCGAAGGCTTCTTTCACAGCGCCTGCAAGTGCTTCAATTCCCTGATGGTCTTTGAAGTTTACAGTCTGTGTAGCGCCCATTCTCTTAGCGAAGTCAAGACGTTTCTGCTCGCCGTCTACTGCACAGATATTCTCAATACCCATTGTACGGAGAACTGCAATACAGATCAGGCCGATCGGTCCGCATCCCTGTACAACAACTCTGCTGTTGAAACGAAGGATGTTTGTGGATTTTGCTCTTTCAACTGCATGTACAAGAACTGCACATGGCTCGATCAGGATACGGGAATCCAGATCAAGGTCACTTACGTTGAAGAAAGTGGAGCCGAAGCTTCCGCCTCTGATAAAGATGTAATCGGAAAACCATCCGTTAAGATGAATGTCATCGTCCGGAAGAAGTCCGTATACGTCAGCGCCGCCTACGTTCTTTTTGTTCAGATCGTACATTGTGATTTCCGGATCATCTTTGAAGATCATACAGGTAACAACCTTATCACCGACTTTAACCGGTTTTCCGGCTGTATCTACTTTTACATTTTTACCCATTGCAACGATCTCGCCTGTACCTTCATGTCCGAGAGCTACAGGGATCAGGCCGAATGGATCTCTCTTAAATTCGTGAGCATCTGTACCGCAAACGCCGCAGCCTTCTACTTTAACAAGAATGTCGTCGTCTCCAAGAGGAGGAATCGGGTATTCTTTTAACTCAAAATGCTCTTTTTCAGTAAGAACTGCTACTCTGGCTGTCTTCGGGATTCCTGCGGATGCTGCCGGTGCTGCTGGAGCTGCTGCCGGTGCATTTCCGGTCATGCCGGAGAGAACCTGTTTAACGATTTCTTCTATATTAATATTGTTCATATCCATGTTCTTTCTCTCCTTTTACTTAGCGAATGCAAAGGCTGTCAGACATTACGCAGCGTCTTCTCTTTGTGAATGTGCTTGCGCTTGTAAGACCTTCTCCTGTACGGCTTGCGATTGTGAAAGTACAGTAGCCTTCTCCACCGAATCCAAGTGCTGCGTAGGAAGGTGCATTTTTCACCAGGATTGCTGTGTCGATTGCTTTCGCGTATTTGGTGATATTATCGATATTCTTGGAATGAATATGTGCGGAGTGGCGATTGCCGTGCTCAAGCCATACAGCCTGCTCTACAGCGTCGTCAAAATCCTTCGCTCTTACTACACCAAGGATCGGCATCATAAGCTCTGTGGAAATAAGCGGATGCTCCTTCGGTCCCTCGAATACGATACAGCGGATGTTAGCCGGAACATCAACTCCGATCATGGAGAGGAGAGTTCTCGCGTCACGTCCTACACATTTACGGTTCAGCTTGCCGCCTGCCAGAACAACATCTACAAGCTTCTGCTGTTCTTCCTCAGAAGCAAGATAGCAGTCGTTTTCTGTAACCAGATAGTGCATCAGTTCATCTACGATAGGATTTACTGCAACGATCTCCTTCTCTGCAATACACGGAAGGTTGTTGTCGAAGGTACATCCGTTTACGATGTCCTGAGCTGCTTTACGGATATCTGCTGTCTCGTCTACAAGTGCAGGAGGGTTACCTGCGCCTGCGCCGATTCCACGCTTTCCGGAGGAAAGAACTGCGGTAACTACGCCAGGGCCGCCTGTAGCTGCGATCAGCGGAATATCTTTATGCTTCATCATAATATCACTTGTTTCAAGTGTAGGCTTCTCAACAGTTACTGCGATGTTGTCCGGACCGCCAGCCTCAAGGGAAGCTTCGTTTACCAGGTTGATCGCATAGATGGAAGTCTTGATTGCTGCCGGATGAGGGTTGAATACAACTGTATTTCCTCCTGCCAGCATACCCATTGTATTACATAAAACAGTCTCACTTGGGTTTGTACATGGTGTGATCGCACCGATAACTCCAAATGGTCCCATTTCGATCAGGGTCAGACCTCTGTCCCCTGACCATGCGGTTGTTGTGATATCCTCTGTACCAGGTGTCTTATCTGCTACAAGATGGTGTTTCAGGATCTTGTCTCCCACATTTCCCATTCCTGTCTCATCAACACCCATACGTGCAAGGATTTCCGCATTTTCTCTTATTTTCTTGCGGATGCAGGTAATAATTTTTTCTCTCTGGTCCATGGACATTTTCTTAACGATGAGTTCTGCTTTTTTTGCAGCCTCGATCGCTTCGTTCATATCCTTAAAAACTCCATGTTTTCCGGAGGGAGCTTCTGCAATCTGCATTTTTGCCATTACTGCCTGTACAATTTCTTGTACCATATTTTCATTTACTGGCATGAGATTGTCCTCCTTAGAAATTTATAACCAGATTATTTCAGACCTAACTGAGCCATTACCTGTTTTGTAATGCTTGCTACTAACTCAGCGTCAGCTTCCTTCGGAGCATCCTCACATGCTGTTGTGTATGTGCAGCGGCTTCCGCAGTTGTGGCAGTTTAAAGTATCTTTGTTTACGCAAAGGTTTGCCGGATGTTTGCCCGGAAGACCCATTTTTCTTCTGATCTCATATAATTTCTCGATCTGCTCTTTATCGAATTCCTTCGGTCCGCCGAGAACTTTGGATTTGTAAAGAAGTTCTGCATAGAACTCAAGGGATTCCATCTTCATGTAAGCAGCCATAAGATCTGTAGACCATGTTAATGCACCGTGGTTCTCAAGAAGAACTGCATCGAAGTATGGAAGGTATTTTTCAAGGTTGTCCGGGATCTCTACTGTAGAAGGTGTACCATACTCAGCGATCGGAACACATCCAAGAGCGATAACTGCTTCCGGCATGATCGGAGCGGAAAGCGGAATACCTGCAATTGCAAAGCTTGTTGCATATGTAGGATGAGCATGTACAACTGCGCCTACGTCCGGTCTCTTCTCATATACTCTCATGTGCATTTTGATCTCGGAAGATGGACGGAATCCCGGGTTAGCCTGGATCACGTTACCCTTTGCATCTACTTTACAGATAAATTCCGGTGTCATGAAACCTTTAGATACACCTGTTGGTGTGCAAAGGAATTCATTGTCGCTGATCTTAACGGAGATATTTCCGTCGTTTGCAGCTACCATGTTACGGTTGTAGATTCTTCTTCCTACTTCACAGATCATTTTTTTGATTTCGTACTCGTTTACCATGCTTTCTTCCTCCTTAAGGCATTTGGTTTCGCAGTTTTCAGCTTTTTACGCAGATTCCGCTGAAAAACCGCATTTTTTCTGACTTTCTGCGCTACTGTTCATATTCTACTATATCTCACAGAAAAAGTCAAGAGTAACCCGTTGTTTTGTGTTGTTTTTGTGTGGTTTTATATGTTGTTTTTTTTGGGTTTCAAGTAATTCAGCCACCAATCTGGCAATCAAGCCCACATACTGCGTGAACTGCTTTTTTCAGTGTCGCCATATGTTCCGGGGATGGCGGCTCCACCCCTTCCATCAGATAGGTTCTTCCCAGACCGTCATATTTATCCTGTCCCAGTCTGTGATACGGAAGCAGATGTATCTTCTCAACTCCCGGCAGTGTCGCTGCAAATCCGGCAATATCCTGGATTTCCTCCACTGTGTCGTTGAAGGTGGGAATCACAGGAACCCGGATGACCAGCTTTGTCATGCCGGACAGTGCCACCCTTCGGGCGTTTTCCATCATCAGCTCATTGGGTCTGCCTGTAAATTCCTTATGCTTCGCCGGGTTTGTATGTTTTATATCCATCAGATAAAGATCCAGATAGGGCAAAAGCATTTCTATTGATTCCCAGGGCGCACACGCCATACTTTCGATGGCAGTGTTGATGCCCCTCTCTTTGGCAGCGCGCAGAAGATCTCTGGCAAACTCCGGTTGACAGAGACATTCTCCGCCGGAAAGCGTCATCCCTCCGCCGGAACGGTAATAATAGGGTCTGTCGCACTCCACCTCTTCGATCATCTCCCGGACTGTCACGTCACGGCCGATCACCTTATCTTCTCCCTGCACCTTCATCGTCTGGATCTTATATTCCTGGGATTCCGGATTACAGCACCATCGGCAGCGCAGTACGCAGCCCTTTAAGAATACAATGGTGCGGATCCCCGGTCCGTCATGGATGGAATATCTCTGGACATCAAATATTCTTCCCGTCCTCTCCAAATAATCCATGAGCTTCCCCTTTCTCAGCCAAAGGCTGTTTTTCCCGTTTAGAATCCCTGCTCTGTACGGCGGATGATATCATCCTGCAAAGAGCGGGAAAGTGTTGTAAACAGTGCGCTGTATCCAGCTACACGCACAACCAGATGTTTATATTTATCCGGGTGCTTCTGTGCATCCAGAAGTGTCTCGCGGTCAACTACGTTGAACTGCATATGCATTCCCTTCTGATCGAAATAGGAACGGATCAGAGCCACAAATTTCTCCAGGCCCTCTCTTCCCGACAAAGCGGAAGGATGGAATTTCTGGTTAAACAGTGTTCCGTTGGATACGATAAAGTGATCCAGTCTGGAAACGGAGGTCGCCGCTGCTGTAGGCCCTTTCACATCCTTGCCTGCTGACGGGGAAACGCCGTCTGCAACAGGAGTATGGGCATAACGTCCGTCCGGTGTAGCTCCTGTCTGGCCGCCCAGGGGAACATTGGCTGATACCGGATATAAGCCCGCCTGATACATACCGCCTCTGGGATTCTTGTAATTCTGAAGGGGTTTCGTGTATGTATACGCCACATCTCTTGCAAAGTAATCAACCTCAGGAATGTCATTTCCGAATTTCGGAACTTCTTCGATCAGATTATGGATTTCTTCAAATCTCGCCGCTTTTGCAGGCTCCGGTTTCATTCCCACAAGGGAAGAGATCACAGCTGCCGCTGCCTGGGCGTCCACTGTCTGACCTGCCTTTTTCATTTCTCCGAGAACTGTTTCTGCAATATCTGCTGCGGACTGCTCATCGAGACCCTTTCCATAATTCCATGCCAGAGCTTCTTTTAATTCTGCCATGGTGAATTTCTTCTCTTCATATACAAGTTTGCGCACAGCAAAAAGAGCGTCTGCCATATTGGCAATTCCAAAGCCCTGAGGACCTGTGAAATTATAAACAGCTCCGCCTTCCTGCACAGATTTTCCGGCCTTCATGCAGTCATCCACCATACAGGACAAAAACGGAAGCGGACATCTCTCCCCATGAGCAACGTCAATGGCATTATCTGCGTTTACAAGAAGAGAAATAAAATATTCCATCTGTTTCTTATAGGCATCGTAAAACTCATCGAAGGTGGCCATCTTAGTCACATCCCCTGTCCTGACGCCTACCTGGACTCCTTTATCCATGCCGTTTGAGAAAACAAGCTCAAGAGGACGGCACATATTAAAGAATGCAGCATCATGCCATCCATCTGTTTTTCCTGCTTTCTGAGGCTCTACACAGCCGATGATATTATACTCTCTGGCATCTGCAAGGCTTAAGCCGCGGTTCTGAAGAGCCGGGATGATCACCTCATCATTGTAATATGCCGGAAGACCGATTCCCGTTCTTGTCAGCTCTGCTGCCTTGATCAGGAATTCATGGGGCGTTCCGTTCCACACCCGCACGGACAGAGACGGCTGTGGAAGATGCACATGCATCGATGCCTGAATACTCATAAAGGACAGATCATTTGTCACATCGTTTCCATCCTTGTCCTGACCTCCTGCGATCAGGTTCTGGAAAAGGCTGTAGCCTGCAAACCCTTCTGCTGATGCAGCGTCACGGCACTTATTCAGGTCATTTAACTTCACCCAGATACAGTCCATCAATTCCTGGGCATACTCCCGGCTGATATTTCCCTGTTCCATATCCTTCTTATAATAAGGATACATATACTGGTCAAATCGTCCCGGAGAAATGGAATGTCCGCTGCTCTCCAGCTGGATCAGCTGCTGTACAAACCAGAAAGACTGACAGGCTTCATAAAATCCTGTGGCGCCTTTGGCCGGTACACGGCTGCAGTTTCTGGCAATCACCAGAAGCTCCTGTTTCCGCGCCTGATCCCGGCATCTGTCTGCCATCTCAAGAGCAAGCTCCGCATAGCGCTGTGCATACTCGATAACTGCCTGGCAGCTCAGGATCACCCCATTGAGGAAATGAGATTTTTTTGCATAGTTCTCATCCCCCACCTTGCAGCTGTCAAGCTCCGCCTGTGCCTTTGCAATGATTCCCTCGTAACCGATTGCCAGTACCTCTTCATATTTAACAGTCACATGTCCTACGCCGTTATAAAAATAATTTCCCGGCGTAAAAATGTTGTGGTCAATGGCAGCGATGGCTTCAGGAGCCATATAAGACGTGGCAAGTTCACTGGTGGTTTTTCCCTTCCAGTATTTATGTACCCTTCTCAGCTCCTCCTTGGTCTCCTCTGCAATGTAGAACGGGTCTGCGCTTCGTGTTTCCACAGTATCAAGCTCGTCCTCCAGCCACTGAAACGAATATTCCGGGTAAGTCTGACATCCTCTCGGAGCAATGGTAGTGCTGCCTACGATCAGTTCCTCATCACGGATAATGATCGGAATGTTTCGAAGGATGTGGGCAAAAGCCTTCGCCCTTCGGGTAATGATCGGCTCGCCTTCTGTTTCCATGTAGGATTCTGTGATGAGCCTTGCTCTGGCAGATTCAATGACAGGCATTTTCTCATACAGATGGTCTACCAGTCTGGTGATTCTGGGACTTTTCGGAATATCTGACGTCTGAAACTTCTCCATAATTCTCCTTTCCCATAACGGGCAGATCGCCGAAATCCACGGTCTGCCAAAGCAGCTCACACGAAGGACGACGGTAAAATGCCTATTATGTCATCTTATGGTTCATAAATTTCATTATACCCTAGAGGTCCCCTAATGTCAACGAAAACAACATTGGTTTTCTTTTTATTATGTGGTTTTTAGAGGGTTATATATGTGGTATTTGTTTGTTTTTGTGTTGAGTCTTCCTTTCGGTATTGACATTCTTTTTTTCCTCTGTCATACTTATTCTATCAGTACTCTGATACAGATTTCACATCGAAAGGAGCTGACATCATGTATCTTTCAGATATGCACACCCATTCCATTGCAAGCGGTCACGGAACCTCCTGTACCATCTCCGAAATGGCCAAAGAAGCTTCCCGGAAAGGACTTAAGCTTCTCGGGATTACCGATCACGGTCCCGGAACTCTGGCTGCCGGTACTCCTTCTTATTTCAGAAGCCTGGCATTCTGCCCCAGGAAACGCTTTGGAGTCGAGGTGTTTTACGGAGTTGAACTGAATATTCTGGACGAAGAAGGACATGTAGATCTAGACGGAGAGCTTCTTGGGCATCTCGACTACGCCATTGCAAGTATGCACTCCTGGAATTATAAGCCCGGTACTGTGGAAGCCAATACCAGGGCCTTCCTTAATGTAATGAAAAACCCTCATGTTAAAATTCTCGGACACTGCGACAATCCTGCCTATCCTGTTGACTATGAGGCTCTTGCCGCATCAGCCGGAGAAAACGGAGTGATCTTCGAAATCAACGAGGCTTCTCTGGCTCCCGGAGGCTACAGGGGAGACACCAGGGAAAATGCTTCCGCTATCCTGCGCTGTTGTGCCAGATACCAGATTCCCATCCTTCTATCCAGTGACAGTCACGGAAAAGATCACATCGGAGATTTTACATGCGGAGCCGAATTCGTCCATCAGGCCATGTTCCCGGAGTCTCTGATCCTGAACAATCAGATTCCCAGGCTGAAAGTCTTTCTGACCACTCACATCTGATCTTGGGCTGACTCTAAACTTATTTCACTTTATCGGAGGAATCTACATGAAACAGACAACTGCTCCAGCCGGAAATCCTTTAGGGACAGCTCCGGTGGGAAGCCTTTTACGAAAATTTGCCATCCCAAGTATTATCAGTATGGTGGTAAATGCACTTTACAACATTGTTGACCAGATTTTCATCGGACAGGGTGTGGGAATGCTCGGAAACGCCGCCACCAATGTGGCTTTCCCCATAGCGACTGTCACCCTGGCAGTTTCTCTTCTGCTGGGAATCGGAGGTGCATCCAATTTCAACCTTGCTCTGGGCAGCAAACAGACAGAACGTGCCCGCCGTATTGCCGGAACCGCTTTCGGAAGCCTGATTATCTTCGGTGTTTCCCTTTGTCTGATCATCCGCTGCTTTCTGGATCCTATTGTAGCTGCATGCGGAGCTACAGACCAGACTCTCGGATACTCCCTTTCCTATGTCGGCATCACCTCACTTGGTTTTCCCTTTGTGATGCTTTCCACAGGAGGGTGTCATCTGATCCGCGCCGACGGAAAGCCCACATACTCCATGCTGGCCACGCTCTCCGGAGCTCTCATTAACACGATTTTAGACCCTCTGTTTATTTTCGGCTTCGGCTGGGGCATCGAGGGAGCTGCATGGGCAACTGTGATCGGACAGATTTTTTCCGCAGTCATGATCCTTGCCTATCTCCCCAAATATTTAAACGGCTCTTTAAAGCCCAGGGATTTCATCCCCAGACCGGATTGTCTCAAGGCGATCGTCTCCCTTGGCTCTGCGGCCTGCATTAACCAGCTGGCCATTACCGTCGTCCAGATTCTGATGAATAACACGCTTCGCCACTACGGCGCCCTCTCCGTTTACGGCAGTGACATTCCTCTTGCAGTTGTGGGAATCGTTTCAAAGATCAACATGCTTTTCCTGGCTGTTGTCATCGGCCTTTCCCAGGGTGCACAGCCGATCATCAGCTTTAATTATGGAGCCGGAAATTACAAGCGGGTAAAGGAAGCCTATCTCAAAGCTGCAGGATTATCCACCGTCATCGCCGTGGCTGCAACCCTGGCATTTGAGATTTTCCCCAAACCTATTATCAGTATTTTCGGAAACGGCGATGAGCTTTATTATCAGTTTGCAGTAAAGTTTATCCGGGTTTTCCTGTTCTGTACCTTCTTTAACGGGCTTCAGCCTGTAACCGCCAACTTCTTCTCCTCCATAGGAAAAGCAGTGAAGGGCATTTTCTTATCCATGACAAGACAGATCATCTTCCTTGTACCTCTGGTGATCATCTTTCCTCTGTTCATGGGTGTGGAGGGAGTTATGTTCTCCGGTCCAATTGCAGACGGAGCCGCAGGAGTCCTTGCCATCCTTCTTATTTACAAAGAATTCAAGGTCATGACTGCACAGGAAAACAACGCGTAGACTGCTTTTGCAGATATCTCTCTCTTTCCGAAGTATTTCAGACAGTGTGAACTACTCGGCAATTGAATTGCCAGAGCATCTGGTTGCAAGGCTTCGCCTTGCAGTTCCAGTGGTGCGTCCATAACACCAATACTGCTATCCTTT
>DXXQ01000187.1 GCA_019416265.1 Clostridiales bacterium
CCATTATATTCTTTTTTGTTTTTAAATCAATGCGTTTTTCTAAATTATAATCTAAACGTTTAGATTAATTGACAAGCTATTTGTATTGTGATAAATTTTTTATATAATTCAAGATGTTTATGTTCCGTTTTTTTCCGGAAAACGGACGGAAAGGAGTTGCCATGACAACCTTAAAAGATGTGGCAAAAGACGCCGGCGTATCCATTGCGACCGTCTCCTGCTGCCTTAGCGGAAGCCGCAATGTAAAACCGGAAACTCGCAATAAAATTATGGATTCCATAGAAAAGCTGAAGTACATCCCCAATTCTTCAGCAAGAGATCTGCGTTCTACAACTACAAACCGCATTGGAGTTGTTCTGACGGATATTGATAACGCCTATCATACGGAAATCTTCAAAGGTATTTCCGCTTACTTTCAGCGGCATGGCTATACCATAAACGTGGCATTTTCCAACAGCCTGCCTGAAATTGAATGTGAAAAAATAGACACCTTCGTCAGCCAGAATGTTTCCGGCCTTATGATCATCACCTGTCAGCCGAAGAACACTGCCTTCTTTATGAACCGCTTAAAGAACTACAACATTCCAACCGTATTCATTGAAAGAAGACCGGAAAATATTGATATCAGTTTTGCAGGCTTCGATAATTTTAAAACTATTTACTACATCACCTCCTCTCTTCTGGAAAAATCCTACCGCAGCATTGCCCTTTTTACAGGTAATTCCGCCTTTTCCAGTGAAAAAGAGTGCATCAATGGCTATGAGGCTGCCTTTCGAACCCTTGGCGTTGATTCCGGCAGCTCCAGTATTTTCGAAACGGATATGTCCAAGGAGGATGCCTTCAAGACAGCCATCACCTGCCTTCGCTCCCAACCGGTTCAAGCAATCATAACCACCTCCGAAAACATCGCTTACGGTGTTCTGGAGGCTCTGTATATTTTGGGTATTAAAGTCCCCCAGGACGTTCAGCTTTTCACGTTGAGCGAAGAGTCCTGGAACTCCACCACCAAATATCCCGGGGTGATCCATTCCTCCAGAACAGCCTATACACTGGGAAAGGAGGCTGCTCGGCTTCTTGAGGATAATATTTCCGCCCCTCTGCTCTTTGAGGAAAAAACCCTGCTCTTTTCCGACAACGTTCCAAACCTTCGGAAAATGCTTTCTCCTCCTGCTGAGGCTACCCCCATCTCCTATAAGGTTTTTCCAGAAAAAAAGCTCCGTATTCTGATGGTCGATCTTGCGACTACCCACTCACTGAAGCTTTTGTCCACTCAGTTTACAAGAGAGACAGGAATACCTATTGAATTTAAAATCGTCCGTCAGAACGATCTGCTCAAAACGATTGCCCACGACATTAATTACTCAGAAAATTATTATGACATTTATATGTATGACGTTCCCTGGCTGGAATATATGATACAGAACAGCTTCGTCGCGGACATCACAGAATTCGTCCGAAGCGAATCTTTTGACCTCACAAAGGTGTTCCGGGAAAACATGGATAACTGCTGCTACTATGATTCCTACTATGGAATCCCCATCATCGGTGGGGCGCAGATCATGTTTTACCGTCAGGATCTGTTTGAAAATCGTGAAATTGCCAAGGCCTTTAAAAAGAAATATCAGATTTCCCTGCGTCCGCCAAAAACATGGACGGAATTTAACGGGATTGCGGAATTCTTTACGAAACAGTATAATCCCAACTCTCCTACGGAATTTGGAACCTCTATGGCAGGAAGCATGGATGAGGAGCTGGCTCCTGAAATCCTGATCCGTCTGTGGGCAGCCGGGGGCAACATCTGGGACAAATCCTACAATGTCTGCCTCAACACACCGGAGAATGTAAAGGCATTTCACCATATCCTGAACACCATCCGCTATACGGAAAAAAGTCCCTTTGAAACCTCTATCTCCCAGACTGTTACGGATTTTACAGACGGAAAGACTGCTATGCTGATCACCTACACAGAATATGCTGCCCAAATCAGCAAGCATATCCATTCCAATAATATCGGACGAGTGGGATATAAGACTCTTCCCGGCAGAACCCCTGCCAGCATCGGATGGAATTTCGGGCTGAACCCCTTCTCCTCCAGAACAGAAGAAGCCTACCAGTATTTCCAGTGGCTCTGTCAAAAACAGACCAGCTATTACATGACAATCCTTGATGGTCAGTCGCCTGTAATTGCCCCTTACCACAGCCATGAGCTTTTAAAGCTTTATCCCTGGCTGGAATATACAGAGGAAAGCTTTAACTACTGCCGCAGGCGAAACGGCCCTTGCCGTAACAAATCTCTGGTCATACCCCAGAATAAGATTGAGGCCATCCTGTGCAAAGCCCTCCACGATATCCTGGAAAACGGCTTATCCGTGGAAAAGGCTTTAGCCGCAGCTCACACGGAGATGGAGCTTCTCTTTAAATATTACGGCTATCCCCGTCCCCCTCATTTTATTAAATAACCTTCGCCTTATAAAGCAGCCCTTACTTTATAGAAAATCCCCGGTTATGCTTTCATAACCGGGGAAAATGTTCCTCTTATGCAGTTTGTTTCTTTGACAGCTCCCGGACTTCTTCCAGAGTCAAATCCGTCATTTCCGAAATCTCTTCCATGGAATCACGGCCTCTTGCCAGCATTTTCAGAGCCGTACTTACTGCTTTTTCGTGATTTCCTTCTTCTCTTCCTTCTATCCTTGCCTTTGCTGCCGCCTCTGCTCTCATCTCTTCTAAAAGTTTACACATCCGGCCTCTACCTCCTTCTGTTTCCTTTAAATATCGGACTTCTTCTGCAAGCAGCGGATTTATGATGTCTTCTGCATTCCTGCAGTTAAAA
>DXXQ01000188.1 GCA_019416265.1 Clostridiales bacterium
TGAGGAGGCGAAGGTGAGCCAGCCGCTGTATGAAAAGCGGTTGGGCATCTGCGCCTCCTGTCAAAATCTGATGAATGGTATGTGTCGTCTCTGCGGCTGCTTCGTGGAACTGCGGGCAGCTCAGAAAGTGCGTGGCTGTCCGGACATTCCTGCAAAATGGGAAAAAATGATATAAAAATGGAGAGAAAAATGAAAACAGATATGTTAAAGAAGATCAGGATTACAGATCCCTTCTGGAGCCATTATCAGGAGCTTGTCATGGACACAGTGATTCCCTATCAGGAAAAAATCCTCAATGATGAAATTCCGGATGCGGAAAAAAGTCATGCCCTTGCAAACTTCCGTATTGCAGCAGGTCTGGAGGAAGGAGAATTCTATGGAATGGTTTTCCAGGACAGCGATGTGGCAAAATGGCTGGAAGGAGTGGCTTACGCGTTAGCCGTACGTCCGGATCACAAACTGGAAGAACGGGCGGATCAGGTGATTGAAATTATAGAGAAAGCTCAGCAGGAAGACGGATATCTCAATACCTATTTTACCATCAAGGAGCCGGAGCACCGTTGGCAGAACCTTCAGGAATGCCATGAGCTGTACTGTGCCGGTCATATGATGGAGGCTGCCGCAGCCTATGCACAGGTTACGGGAAAGAAGAAGCTTCTCAACGTAATGGAACGTATGGCGGATCATATCGGTGCCCGCTTTGGGACAGAGGAAGGGAAAGAACCGGGAATCCCGGGACACCAGGAAATCGAGCTTGGGCTTTTGCGCCTTTATGAAACAACAGGGAAAGAGAAGTATTGTGCCCTTGCCCGCTATTTTATTGACCAGAGAGGAAAGGATCCGGAATATTTTGCCAAAGAAAAAGAAAAAAGGGGTTGGATCCATTTCGGCATGGATGTCAATGATATGAAATATTGTCAGGCTCATGAGACTGTATACGAGCAGAAGGAAGCGGTCGGTCACAGCGTCCGCGCCGTATATATGTATACGGCAATGGCGGAGTTGGCGGCTCTATATCAGGATGAACGTCTGTATCAGGCCTGCAGAAGGCTGTGGGACAACATGGTAAACCGGAGAATGTACATTACAGGAGGAATAGGCTCCACAGTAAACGGAGAGGCCTTTACCATTGATTACGATCTTCCCAATGATACCGTTTACGCAGAAACCTGCGCATCCATAGGATTGGTGTTTTTTGCCCGAAAAATGCTGGACAGTGAGTTAAGAGGAGAATATGCAGATGTGATGGAACGGGCGCTTTACAATGGAATCATCAGCGGAATGCAGCTTGACGGCAAAAACTTCTTTTATGTGAATCCTCTGGAAACAGAGCCGGGAGTAAGTGGAAAGCTGTATGGATATATGCATGTGCTTCCGCAAAGGCCGCGCTGGTACACCTGTGCCTGCTGTCCTCCAAATGTAGTCCGCCTTTTGATGTCTCTTGGAAAATATTTCTGGACAGAAACAGAAAAGGGAGTATATTCCCATATGTTTGCAGCACAGGAAGCATCTTTTGAAAAAATGGATGTAACGGTGACGTCACAGTACCCGTGGAAGGGGGAGGTAACTTATGAAATCCACGGAAAAACAGAGGAGGAAACCATTTTTGGCATCCATCTTCCGGGATGGGTGGATAAAAGGAGCCTGAAGCTTACCTGCTGTGGACAGGAAATCTGTGTGGAAGAAATCTGCAAAGACGGTTATCTGGAATTTAGACGCAGATGGGGAGAACGAGATGTGATTACCCTGGAATTTTCCATTCCTGTGAGAAGGATTTATGCAAACCAGAAGGTAAGAGAGGATGCAGGCTGCACGGCACTGATGAGGGGGCCTTTGGTATATTGTTTCGAAGGAGCCGATAATCCGGGATTATTACAGTCTTATGTGATTCCCTCTGAACTAAAGACAGAAGAATTTACCTGTACAGAAGGACCTTTGAAAGGAAATGTGCTCCTCAGGGTAAAGGCTGTGAAATTAAAAAACAGAAGTGAAGCCCTTTATACAGAGCTTCCACCTGAGAAAGAAGAGGAGACACTTACAGCGGTTCCGTATTATACCTGGGGAAACCGGGGAGAAAATCAGATGCGTGTCTGGATGCACGGAGAATAAAAAGGAAGGGCTGCATCGTTTGAATGCAGCCCTTTCTTCTATAAAAGACTACGTCAGAGGACTGTAGTTTACTTTTACGCTGATGTCCTGGCTGTAATTGCCGAAATTCCTTCCGAATAAAGTAAGACCGCCAATATGCTGGGATGGCTCCTGTACCTGGAAACGGAAAACAATGTCGTCCTGGGGACAAAGCATTAACAGATCGGTATTGACATCGGAAATCTTCAGACCGTCGATGTAGGTACCATTTTTATCCACTACAAGCATTTTCAGAAGACCATACTGGTTCCAGTTGGGAAACCACCAGTCCGGAGTGAAGGTGCCCCGTACATCGCCGAAATCTCCGGGGCTTGTCCAGGTACCGAGCTCTGTGCCGTTAAGGAAAAAGGTAATGTCTGACGGCCAGTCACTGTTGACACCGGGGGCTTCACTGCTGATCTCGAAGGAAAGAGTAAGCTTATCCACTCTCTGTCCGGGAGGAAGCATATTGGGGATACGGTAATCAATATAACCTTTTCCAAACCATAGAATCTGGGCATCCACATGACTTGGATGGGCGAAATAACGGGGGTCGTCTACTTCACCGATCAGTCTGTCCGGGGTGGAAAGGCCGCAGGTCGGCAAAATGGAATAATTAAAATAGTTTCCAATAGGGATATCGATGCTGTAGGAATTCTCTGAATCGTTCTCCATATTTGGAATGACGTCTACCAGGATCTTATCTACATTTACGCGGCAGACTTTCTGGTTTCCGTGTCCAGCGTGTTCACTTAAAATTGTAACGATACCGGTTTCTTCCAGTTTTTTTACATGACTGGTAAGAGCTCCGTTGGTGATGCCGAGATTTGCTGCAAGATCATTCATGTTCATTTCTTTGTGATCAAGAAGGAGTTGGATAAGGCGAATGCGGAGTTCTGAGCCAAGGGCTTTAAAAACGGGCACTGCCTGTTCCAGACTTTTTATATATAACATGGAGCTGCTCCTTTCTAAATTTATTTTTATACAAATGAAGTATTTTATAAAAATAATTATAACTAATTTAAAACCAATGTGCAACTAGAAAATTCAGTTGATTTTTTTATATAAATAAAATATAATTTAATATATACATAAATAATTTGCTATAATATAAAATAAAATTAAATGGAGGATGTCAAAATGAAAGAAAGAGAAAAAGTAACATATAATGAACCATGGATTCTGCAGAGAGCCGATCCTTACGTTTACTGTCATACAGACGGGATATATTATTTTACAGCGTCTGTTCCTGCATATGACCGAATTGTGCTTCGCAGAAGTGTGACATTAAACGGATTAAAGGATGCAGAAGAGGTGACTGTCTGGACGAAGCATCCGTCAGGAATCATGAGCGAACATATCTGGGCGCCGGAGCTGCATTATCTGGATGGCAAATGGTATATTTATTTTGCAGGCGGAGAGAAAGAGGATGTATGGGCGATACGTCCTTATGTATTGGAATGTGAAGGAGAAGATCCGCTGACCGGTAAATGGGTGGAAAAAGGCAAAATGCAGCGGGCAGATGGGGATATCTTTTCCTTTGAAGCTTTTTCGTTGGATGCCACGGTCTTTGAGAATAAAGGCAGATACTACTATGTATGGGCAGAAAAAGTCAGCGTTGGTCCTCAGATTTCTAACCTCTATATTGCAGAAATGGAAACTCCGTATAAGCTGAAAACCATTCAGGTGCTTCTTACAACGCCGGATTATGACTGGGAAAGAGTGGGCTTCTGGGTAAACGAAGGACCAGCAGTGATTAAACATGAGGGAAAAATTTATCTGACCTTCTCTGCTTCTGAAACAGGGGCTGCGTACTGTATGGGAATGCTAACAGCCTCTGAAGATGCAGACCTTCTGGATCCCCGTTCCTGGGAAAAGGACAGATATCCGGTTCTTCAGACAGATGCAGAAAAAGGAATTTATGGACCTGGACATAATTCTTTTACTACAGACGAAGAGGGAAATCCGGTCATGGTATATCATGCCCGCACCGAAGAAAAGATTGAGGGAAATCCGCTCTACAATCCGAATCGTCATGCGATGCTGATGAAGATTTCATGGGACGATAAAACGGGACGGCCGATATTTAGTTACTGATAAAAAAGAAAAATGGAGCAGCCCTGTGAGGAGATCACAAAGGCTGTTCCATTTTTTCTTTCCTATTATAACAGATAACCGACAAGTGATTTATTTCTGTCCGTAATATGCGTTTGCACCGTGTTTTCTGTAGTAATGCTTATCCTGAAGCTCCTGTGGAGCCGGTTTATTCTGAGGGTTGATCTGTTCGCAGCGGGCTGCCATTTTGGCAACTTCTTCGAGGACCACTGCATTGTGGACTGCTTCATGGGCATCCTTACCCCAGGTAAACGGACCGTGGTTTTTGCAGAGAACAGCAGGAACTGCTTCATAATCCAGGTTCATGCGCTCAAATTCATCTGCGATCAGAACGCCGGTATTTTTTTCGTAGGCTTCTTCAATTTCCTCTTTGGTCAGGTTGCGCACACATGGAACTTCACCGTAGATATAGTCTGCATGAGTCGTTCCGTAGCAGGGTATTCCTCTGCCTGCCTGTGCCCAGCTGGTAGCCCAGGAAGAGTGGGTGTGAACGATACCGCCGATATTCGGGAAACGATTGTATAAAACTACATGTGTTGCAGTATCGGAGGAGGGATTATATTTTCCCTCTACCTTGTTTCCCTCAAGGTCAACAACAACCATATCTTCAGGTGTCAGCTTATCGTAATCCACACCGCTTGGTTTAATAACGAACAGCCCTTTCTCACGGTCGATTCCACTGACGTTGCCCCAGGTGAAGGTGACAAGACCGTATTTCGGAAGCTGCATATTGGCTTCATAGACTTCTTTTTTCAGTTCTTCCAGCATTTTTTAATTTCTCCTTTATTATAAAGCAGTTACGGCTGCCTGTTCTACGGCAATGCCTTTTTTGTAGCGTTCGATAAATTCTTCAAAGCCTGCAACATCCTTTGGATCCGGATCCATGGATGTGCCTTTGCTGCCTGCGAATACCTTATCTGCAAGATAATCCTGCAGGCTTTCGTTTTCTTCGCGGCGGAGCATATAGGATGCCAGGAGAGCCATTCCCCATGGACCTCCCTCACCGGCAGTTTCCATAACAGAAACAGGAGCGTTGACAGCGGCTGCAAGAATAGACTGTCCAACTCCTTTGGTCTTGAAGAGTCCGCCGTGTCCGAGAAGGGAGTCGATTTCCACATCTTCTTCTTTTAACAGAATGTCCATGCCGATTTTCAGAGCGCCCAGAGCTGTAAAAAGATGGCTTCTCATGAAGTTGGCAAGATTGAAATTACTTTCCGGTCTGCGTACGAAGAGAGGACGTCCCTCGGAAACATCGGTGATATTTTCGCCGGAAAGATATCCGTAGGAGAGAAGACCGCCGCAGTCAGGGTCTCCTTCCAGAGCCTTGTTGTAAAGGGTTCCGAAAAGTTTGTTCATATCGACTTCAATACCGAAGGCTTCTGCAAATTCTTTAAAGATACCTACCCAGGCATTGAGGTCGGAGGTACAGTTGTTTGCGTGAGCCATGCCCACCAGACTTCCGTCAGGGGTGGTGACAAGGTCGATTTCAGGATAGACCTTAGACAGTTCACGTTCCAGAACCACCATGGCGAAAACAGAAGTTCCGGCAGATACGTTTCCCGTGCGTTTGGCAACACTGTTTGTAGCAACCATTCCTGTTCCGGCATCACCCTCCGGAGCACAGAGAGGAATTCCGCCTTTCAGTCTGCCGCTGACATCCAGGAGCTTTGCCCCTTCTTCTGTGAGAACTCCGGCCTGCTCGCCTGCAACAAGAACCTTCGGGAAGATGTCTCTCAGCTTCCAGGAATAGTGTTTCTCTGCGATGAGGCTGTCAAATTTCTGAACCATTTCCTCATCGTAATCCTTTGTTGCGGGATCAATGGGGAACATACCGGAAGCGTCGCCTACACCGAGGACCTTGTTTCCTGTGAGCTTCCAGTGAATATAGCCGGACAGGGTTGTCACATAGGCAAGGGAAGGCACATGCTCTTCTTTGTTTAAGATCGCCTGGTACAGATGGGAGATGCTCCATCTGAGGGGAATATTGTAGTTGAATAGTTCAGTCAGGGCTTTGGCAGCAGGACCTGTGGTGGAATTTCTCCAGGTACGGAAAGGCACAAGGAGAGTGCCTTCTTTGTCAAAAGCCATATAGCCGTGCATCATGGCACTGAAACCGATGGCGCCGATCGTTGTGAGTTCTGTGTCATATTTCTCCAGAACGTTTTGTGCAAGTTTTTGGTAGCTGTCCTGCAGGCCTGTCCAGATATCGTCAAGTGAATAAGTCCAGTATCCGTTTTCCAGGCGGTTTTCCCACTCGTGGTCACCGGAGGCGATAGGGTTATGGGCTTCGTCTACAAGAACCGCTTTGATTCTTGTAGAGCCGAATTCCAGACCAAGAACGGTCTTTCCGTTTTCAATCAGGGATTTGATCATTTCTTTTTTCATGGAAGCAATCTCCTTTCTTTATTTGCGGTACGCAAGGCTGTTCCAGAGCAGTTCGTTTTTAAACTGGCGAATGGTAGTATCTTTGTCAATATATACGGCTTCAATTCCCATAGCGGCAGCCCAGTCGCCCATCTGCTCTGCAGTAAGGTCGTAGCTGAATGCAGTATGGTGTGCGCCGCCTGCAAGGATCCAGCTTTCTGCACCTGTCTGAAGGTTTGGCTGAGGTGTCCAGAAAGCAGTGGCAACAGGGAGCTTCGGCATCGGCTTTTCTACTTTCTTACATTCTACATCGTTGATGATGAGACGGAAACGGTCACCAAGATCGATAAGAGAGGTTGCGATGGCCGGACCTGTCTTGGATGTGAAAACAAGTCTTGCAGGATCCTCACGGTCACCCATGGAAAGAGGCTGGCATTTGATGCTGATCGGGCCGTCTGCGATAGTAGGGCAGACCTCAAGCATATGAGCCTGAAGGATTCCCTCTTTGCCAGGAACGAGATTGTAGGTATAGTCTTCCATAAAGGAGGTTCCCTTTGCATCTTTCATTCCCTGGGTCATGAGCTTCATTACACGGACCATGGCTGCTGTTTTCCAGTCGCCTTCAGCGCCGAATCCATAACCCTTTTCCATAAGTCTCTGGATTGCAAGACCGGGAAGCTGTTTCAGTGAGCCAAGGTCGCCGAAGTGGGTAACGATTGCCTGGTAATTTTTCTCTTCCAGAAATCTCTCGAAGCCAATTTCGATACCTGCCTGTACTGCCACATGTTTGCGGAATTCTTTCTCGTCTCTTCCTTCCAGAAGGATGGTATATTTGTCGTAATATTCTTCTACCAGAGTATTGATATCTGCCTCGGAAACTGCGGCAACGGATTCTGCAATCTCATTGATGGGATAAGCGTCTACTTCCCAGCCGAATTTAATCTGAGCTTCTACCTTATCGCCTTCAGTAACGGCAACATTTCTCATATTGTCTGCCACTCTCATCACGCGTACATGGCTGCTCTCGATGATACCGACAGCCGTGCGCATCCAGGAGCCGATTCTTTTCTGTACATCTGCATCTGCCCAGTAGCCCATGATAACCTTGCGCTCCATACCAAGTCTGGAGAAGATATGGCCGAATTCACGATCGCCGTGAGCTGCCTGGTTTTCATTCATGAAATCCATGTCAATGGTGTCGTATGGGATTTCACGGTTGAACTGGGTATGTAAGTGAAGAAGGGGTTTTCTGTATTCCTGAAGTCCGAGGATCCAGGATTTTGCAGGGGAGAAGGTGTGGCACCAGGTAATAACGCCGGCACAGTTCTCATCGTTGTTGGCCTCGTTGAAGGTTTTGCGGATCATCTCATTTGTGATGAGAGTGGGTTTCCATACAACCTCAAAAGGGAGATTGTCGGATTTGTTCAGCTCATCTACAATGATTCTGGAATGCTCTGCAACATGGGCAAGACATTCATCTCCGTATAAATCCTGAGAACCGGTGCAGAACCAAAACTGATATTTTTTCATTTCTAACATAAGTAAGATCATCCTTTCTGAAATTCTGAGTAATAAATTTATCTGACATCTATTATAATAAACGGCAGAGAAAAAAACTATTTCCTAACTCTGCGAGTATTAAAAAAAAGTTACCTAATCCGACGTATACGAAATATATTTTGTGGAAAAGATTTGATTTTTGCCCTTTTTCCCTTTATAATTTTCTTGTGACTTAAATAGAAAGGATTTATTTTACAGAAAAATAGAAAGTCAGGAGAAAAAAGTATGTCACTGGTAAATCTGTGCAGGGAGATCACGCAAAATAAAAAGCTGCTTCTTGGGGAAAAACATCCTATGGGAAACCGGCTGGTCTGTCCGGAATATTCAAAATCCGTCCGGGAGGTAAAGACCTTTCCTCTGGTGGAACAGCAGTCGGCCTTTGCCCTCTGTTGGAGTATAGAACAAAATCATCTTTATTCCACCATGATTCCTGCGCCTCACCGATTCTGCTGCAGCCATACCTTTGGCGAGGAGGAGAAGACCCAGCTCCATACCCATGATTATCTGGAGCTGAGCTATGTGGTAGAGGGAGAGTTCAGGCAGAAGATATCGGGCAGGGATATTATTTTCCATAAAGGAGAGCTTTGCCTGATCGATAAAAACTGTGTACATCAGGATTATCTCCAGGACAAGAGAAGTGTCATCCTGTTTTTGGGGCTTTCCAACAGTATGTTTACAGAAGTGATGAATGAAAGCGTCAGCACAGAAAAGATTATTTCATTCCTGCAGTCTGCCATGCTGAAACAGAAAAACCTCCAGCAGTATCTTCGGTTCAAGCCTTCTCAGGAGACGCAAAAGGCTCTGGAAAAAGCGTTTGAACAACTGATAGAAGAGCTTCTGGTCAATGATGCGGGATCCGCTTTTATCTGTAAGGGGCTGATGGTGAGGATTTTCGGGCTCCTCAGCACAGGCTGTGAATTTTCTCTATCCAGAGAGCTTCGCCAGGAAATGAGCTGGATCGTTTATGAGGAGGTTGCGGAATATATTGGACATCATTATGCCACGGTGACCATCCGTGAGCTTGTAGATACCTTTCATTTTCAGGAGGATTATTTCAACAGACTGATCCGCAGCAAGGCGGGAATTTCCTATTCGGAATATGTACAGAAGATCCGTCTGGAAAAGGCGGAAGCTCTTCTGCGGACGACGTCGATGACAGTGGACGAGGTGGCCGAGGCAGTAGGATATCAGAATAAAGGATATTTTTATAAAATATTTAAAAAAGAGTTTGGCATGACACCCGGGCATATGCGGGGAAATGCTTTTTGAAGAAATTCAAAACCCTTGATCTATGTGAAAAAACAGAGATCAAGGGTTTTTTCATAAATAAAAAGAAAATAATTTAAAAGAAAATAAATTTATAATAATTACTCTCAAAAACGAAGAATTCAATTCGTGAATAGTGCACAAAAAAAGAATGCTAAAAATATATATTTCATATAAATCTAAAATAATACTTGAAAAGGTATAATAAATGTTTTATACTCAGAATCAGATAAAAGGAAACACACAGTCGGGGTATTTTACCAGAAGGAGTAAAAATGAGAAAAACAAGAGCGGTAATGATCTGTGGGCTGTCCCTTTGTCTGGCAGCAGGAACGATCACGTATGCTGCGGAAGGCAAAACAAATACAGAAACAGAGGATGTGAAGAACGACTTGGAAAGAGAGACAACAGGAAAAGAGTATCTGAAAGGGATCCCGCTGGCCGGAGAGACTGCAGTGGAGCATGAGTTTGCAGAGGTATCGGTTCATGATCCGTCGATTATCCGGGCAGACGGAAAATATTATATTTTCGGATCGCACCTCGCAGCGGCAAGTTCGGAAGATCTGGTGAACTGGGAATTGATCGACTCCGGCGTAAGGGCGGATAATAAAATAATACCCAATGCCATGGAGGAAATGGAGGAGGCTTTTACATGGGCAAAGACGACTACCTTCTGGGCGCCTGATGTGATTCAGCTGGAGGACGGGAAATATTACATGTATTACTGCAACTGTGAGGGAAGCAGCCCGCTATCCGCATTGGGAATGGCTGTGGCAGACAAGCCGGAGGGGCCGTACAGGGATCTCGGAATTATTCTGAAATCAGGTATGGGTCCGGAAGAAAAGGACGAGGACGGCGACATTTACGATGCCACGGAAGACCCGAATGTTGTAGATCCCTGTGTGTTTTTTGACAAGGAGGGAAAGCTGTGGATGGTATATGGCTCCTACTCAGGAGGGATATTTATTCTGGAGCTTGATCCGAAAACAGGGAAACCTCTGGAAGCCGGATATGGAAAGAAGCTTCTCGGAGGAAACCATCTGAGAATTGAGGGACCCTATATAATTTACAGTCCGGAGACAGAGTACTATTATATGTTCTTATCTTTTGGCGGTCTGGATTCAAACGGCGGTTATAACATCAGAGTCTGTCGTTCCAAAAATCCGGACGGACCTTATGAGGACAGTGAGGGGCAGAATATGGAAGAATGTAAAGGCTCGCAGGGAAGCTTTTTCGATGATTCTGCTGCGGCGAAATACGGCGTGAAGCTGATGGGAAATTTCAGCTTCCAGTATGAGGACGGGGAATTTGGAAAGTTCCGTGCAGGATATGTTTCCCCCGGACATAACAGCGCGTACAGGGATGAAGAGACAGGCCGATATTTCCTTGTTTTCCATTCGAGATTTGAGAATAAGGGAGAAGATCATCAGGTACGTGTACATGAAATGTATCTGAATGAGGACGGCTGGTTTGTGGTGTCTCCTTACCGTTATTCAGGAGAAACATTTGATATGGTTCAAGAAGAAACAGTACCGGGACCCTATAAGATCATCAACCATCTGCATAATATTTCAGATAATATACAGAAATCGGAGGATATCGTTCTTCATGAAGACCATACTGTAACGGGAGGATATAAGGGAACCTGGGAAATAGATGAAAACGGAAATGCAAAGCTAGAACTTAACGGTGTGACCTACAAAGGGGTATTCCTAAAACAGTGGGATCAGTATGGATATAAAAATGTGGTTACTTTTACTGCTCTGTCTGATAA
>DXXQ01000189.1 GCA_019416265.1 Clostridiales bacterium
GTGTAACATAAATAAAATCAAATGTATATAGCTTTGGAATGGAGAAAAAAATTTTTCCATAACTGCCGCCGCCCTTAAAATGCTGTGGAAACAATGACAATAGGGGCAAAAAAATAGAGGCAATCTTTCAATATACCTTGCATAACCGATGCAAATAGGATAAAATAACAGGGAAATCAGAAAATTACGGAGGTAAATGTAATATGAAATATGTATGTGACGTATGTGGATGGGAATATGATGAGGAAGCAGGATATCCGGAAGGCGGTATCGCACCGGGAACGAAATGGGAAGATGTTCCGGAAGATTTCGAGTGCCCGCTCTGCTCTGTAGGCAAAGACGAGTTTTCTGAAGTATAATCCGTCCAAGACATCAAAAGCCGGTATTGTATTCGATTCCAGTGAATACAATACCGGCTTTTTTAATCCCTTCTTAAAAGCAGTTCGGATTCTTTTTCAGTCAAATATAATCATGCCGAAAAATGTCAGGAGACCTTCTCCACAGTCATATTCCATTGCGCATTTCTCGGTGACTTTCCGTACAAAAATACAGTAGGCAGACATACAGGAATACTGAAGTTCCGGAAATCTGCAGGGTTCGTTATTTACAAGAGCGCAGGGACTGCACAGCGCACAGCCGCTTGCTCCGATCATAAAGCCCCCTCCCGTCTCTTCCCTGACCTTTTTCGTCAGCCTTATTGTCGCGGCATTGTGGGCGCTTTTCGCTTTTTTGATCACTTCTTTGTCCGTATAATCGGAGATTTCCCAGGTGCTCTGTAAAAGCAGCGCCTTCTTATGACTGAGGATTTTTGCCTTCATCTCTTCCGGCGTACCGCAGGCAGGCGGACAGGAATAATTTACCCTGTACTGTCCGCATAGATTCTCCTCACAGTATGGGCGGAAAGAAGGATCAAATTCAATCTCCTCCGTTCCAAGGATTTTCACATCTGTAAAATTTTCTTCTATGGCATACTGAATAAGCTGTTCTGTATCCATGATATCCTCCTGTACTTTTCTTTTTATTATAGCTTACCCTCCGGCAAACAGCAAGAAATTCGTTGTTTTTTCTTGACAAATGCCTGCTGCTCCTATATACTGAACACAGTTCATTTTGAGAGGCCCCAATTTTCCGTTCCTACCCTTAGGGGTGCTTTTCCCGGAACGTTTTTTTTAGGCGAAATTGAACACTGTTCACCTCTTTGAAAAAGCCCGCTCAAAATAACAGTCCAAAAAAGAAAGAGAGGATTTTTTATGCAGGCTATTGCAGAAACACTTTTTGACGCCGTCTATTTAATTTCCGTAATCACCATCGGCTTGATCATGATCAGAAAAAGCAGCCACAACAGGGAATACAAACTCTTCGGGATCATGGCCGTTGTTCTCGGGGCCGGAGATGCCTTCCATCTTATTCCCCGTGCCTACGCCCTCTGTACCACAGGCCTGGAAAACTTTACCACAGCCCTGGGTGTCGGCAAGCTTATCACCTCCGTTACCATGACTGTTTTTTATATTCTTTTATATTATGTCTGGAGAATCAGATATGAGATCAGCGGCAGACAAAACATCACCCTGGCCGTTTACCTGTTGTCTGCCCTGCGCATAATTCTCTGTCTTTTCCCTCAGAATAAATGGCTGAGCCCGGACGCTCCCCTCTCCTGGGGAATTTATCGCAACATTCCCTTTGCACTTTTGGGTCTGCTGATCATCGTTCTGTTTTACAAAAGTGCCAAGGAACACAAAGATAGGGATTTCCGGTATATGTGGCTGACCATTGTTTTAAGCTTTGGCTTCTACATTCCCGTTGTTCTCTGGGCAGACTCCATTCCTATGATCGGAATGCTTATGATTCCAAAAACCTGTGCTTATGTGTGGACAGTCCTGATCGGCTTTTTTGCCATGAAAAAAGAATTCCGCAAATAAATCCTCACAGCAGGAAAGGGCAGATGACGCCGTTTTGTGTCATCTGCCCTGTTTTATCTTTCCCTGAAAAAAAGTCTCTTTTTTCTTTTCCTTTTATCAGCCAATCCTTTTATCCATTTGATAATCGTAAACCGATACAGAGCTTTCCTCTGCATTTTTCACCTGACATCTGGCGTAATTGGCTGCATCGATAGCTGCGGAGGAACTGAGATCTCCCGGCTGGATAAGATATAACCCGGTTCTGATAAACAACTCTGTTTCCCCGAATCTTTCGGCCTGTCTGCGAAGAAATTCCCTGTTGCTCTTATCAAATCTTTTTGCGGCCTCCCCCACATCTGCGCAGGGCATAAAAAGTACAAACTGGTCTGCTATCACCCGGGAAAAATATGTCTCCTGTTCATTCTCAAGTCCCTCGATGATGTAGTTACTGTATTCCTTGAGAATTTGATCTCCCGCTCTGTAACCGAATTTCTGGTTAAACTGTTCAAAGTTCTCAAAGTCACTGTACACCATAAGGTTCCCCTCTGCATAACCGCCTATGATCAGACGCTCCGTTTCTTCTTTAAAAATAGAAAAAGCAAGAAGTCCTGTGAGAGGATCGTATTCCAGGGGAGCCACTGTACTTTTATGTATCATGTTAAGCACCTGACTTTTCGCCAGATGGGCGGAAATAATCTTCGTCAGCTCTCCCAGCTGGCTTCTGTTCTGCTTTGTCCAGTAACGCTTCTGGCCGCAGACCACATAGGAGATTGCCCCTGTATACCGTCCCTCGCAGTACATGGCTGCATAGAGCACTGTTTTCGCCTCCCCCTGCATCAGAAGTCTCTGTGCGTCTTCGGAATACATGGACATATTATCGTACTGGAGAACTGTAGTTCCATACTCGTCATAGCTCTGAAACAGCGTCAGAAAATCTTCTTTCGTAAAGCTTCCCGCTTCTCCGAGAACCTCCGGAGCCATGGGAGATGTCCACTGGAACTGCCGTCCTGCTTTCATATTCTTAATGCTTGTCTGAATAACTGTGATCCTGTCCAGACTGAACCGGGTTCCGATAATCTTCATCAACAGCTCTATGGCAGGAGTAAAGCTGTTCATTTTTTCAAAAATCTCAAAGGCTGTGGAAATAATATCGTTCCTGAGATATCTGGCGTCAATCTCCATCTCTGCCCCGTCCGGCGTCCTGTTTGACAAGAGTTCGTAGCGCTGGAGGCTGTCACAGAATTCATAGCGGTTTTTGCCGTTTTCCTTCGCCCTGTAAAGAGCCCAGTCCGCATTCTCAAAGAGCTGGTCATATGTATATCCCGATACATTTTCCGGCAGAAAGCAGACGCCTGCACTGCAGGACATAGAGTAATCCTTGTCTTCAAATTCCAGTTTTCGTACCGAACATACAAGCTGATTCGCTTTCTTCACCAGCATTCCATGAGAAATATCCTTCAGGAAAATAACGAATTCATCTCCTCCTGCCCGCATCAGGATATCCTTTTTATCAAAAAGCTTCATAAAAAGAGCTGATATTTCCTTAAGAACCTTGTCCCCGAAAAGATGGCCGAACACATCGTTGACAGATTTAAAGTAATCGATATCCACCACCATCATCCCACAGGAAACATATGGATTTTTATCGTTCAGGTATTCATTGATGAGCTCTTTCCCATAGAAATGATTGTAAAGCCCAGTCAGAGAATCCCTCTTTACCTGCTCCTCAAGGATTTTTTCTCTTTTTTCTGCTTTCATAATGTTGCGGGCGATACCGATCACGCTCTCGCTTCCGTCCGCCTGTCTGACCATGGATGCATCGACTATTTTCGCAGTCACAGAGCCGTCCGGCTCCATCAGACGGATCTCTGTCTGAAGCTTCCGGCGGCCTGTACAGATTTCCTCCGCCTTCCAGATATCATCGGGATGCACAGATGTTTCTTCCTTCAGCCTTTCCAGATACCTCTCTTTTTGTACTGCAGCTTTCAGTTCCCCGTCATAGACC
>DXXQ01000019.1 GCA_019416265.1 Clostridiales bacterium
GTAATGATAGGAAACCTGGCCGAGTCCGTAAATTTCCATATAATATCTTGCAATCTCCGAAATCCTGTCATTATCGATGAGATCCTCGCAGGCCTGGCGGAACCCCTCCTGCTCTGCGAATTTAAACCGTACCACTGCCGCGCCGTTATCAAGACGCAGCCGGCAAAGCCGGTAAACCTGTTCTCTGTCATAGCTGTCAAAGCAAGCCCCGTTCATCACATAAAAATTCTTGTCCCTGGCTGTACACGAAGGGACGGGAAATTCAGAAGAAGCCGTATAATCCGCTTCATATTCCTCGGGGAAGGGACAGAGATAATCGTAGATCGTCGTCTTGTGCTCTGCCATTACAGCCGCATCCCCCTCCAGGAAATCCGGCTGATCTCCGTTGGTGGCATCCACATAATAATATTCTCCGTCAAGAAGCACCAGGTTCCAGGCATGGCCTTCGTCACTGTCCGCAGAGCTTCCCTCCACATAAATACAGGAAACTCCAAGCCTTTCCAAAAGGTACTGCACAGCCTTTGCATATCCGGCACAGACAGCTTCCTTCTTCCAGAAAACTCCTGCAATGCTCTGATCGTCCTCAGATGAAACATATTTTGTATGATCTATGATATATGTATAGACCGTCTGCACCTTTTCGTAATCCCCCGCCCCTTCCGGGATCAGGGAAAGCACCTCGCCATAAGCCTGCTCCATGGAATCTTCAATGAGTTTGGATTCCTCCGGGCTGTAGCTGTATTCAGGGGAAAATCGGCAGTAATCCCCCCGGGCATAAACCGTTTTATAAACCTGCTTTCTGTTGTGGATCCAGAAAAGCTCCGGATGATCCTTTAAAACCGCATGATAAACCCGGTCGACATGGCTGTCTCCTGAAATTGTCAGGTAAAAGCTTTCCTCTCTGTTCCGGACACCCTTCAAAAGCTCCCGGTATCCCCGTTTCTCATCCTCTGACAATAGATTAAAATAGTATTCCTGATATCCCTCTTCCTGCTGAACAACCTCTTCCTTCCGCATCCTGCGCACCTCGCCCGGCCCTCTGACCAGGGCAGACAGACGCAGTCCGGTCGCAAGAAGGAGAACGACTGCAAGCACCAGAAAAAGTTTATGGAAAAACTTCCTGATTTTCATAAATACTCCTTTATCTCAAGTTTCTTTTTTATTATACCGACTGTCGGTGCGGTTGTAAACATTTACTTGACTGCACCCTTGTAAATTGTTCCAAAACAGTTGCCTTTTTTCTTGTAAAGGGGTAAACTATGATAAATTAACGTTTTAAAATTTTCTGTGGAGGAATAATGAGATGAGCATAAAAATTCCCATCGAGACTTCGGCAAGACACATTCATTTATCCAGATCGGATTTTGAGAAATTATTCGGCCCTGATGCAGAGCTCCATTATGTAAAAGAATTAAGCCAGCCCGGACAGTATCTCTGTGAAGAACGGGTTACTGTCAAAGGGCCGAAGGGCGTTTTTGAAAACATGGCCCTTCTTGGCCCCTTCCGCAAGGAAAGCCAGGTAGAGCTTTCCCTTACAGATACCAGAAAGTTGGGAATTCCGGGTGTGATCCGCCAGTCCGGAGATATTGACGGAACGCCCGGCTGTACCCTGGCAGGCCCCTTTGGGGAAACGGAAATAGAAAAAGGCGTGATCGTTGCCAAACGCCATATCCACATGACTCCCGAGGACGCCCTTACCCTTCGTGTCCACGACAACGACGAGGTTTTTGTCCTGACCAAAAGCTACGGACGCGCCCTTATCTATGCAGACGTTGTCGTCCGTGTACACTGGGATTTCAAGCTTGCCATGCATGTGGACACAGACGAGGCAAATGCATTTTCCAGCGACGCGGAGCCCTATGGAGTCATCATCCGGCTTTTTGACAGCAACTTCAATACAGACAAATGGATTGAAGACGTTCTCTCAGGTATTAACCGCTGAATCAAAAACCTGGTTAGCTTTCTTCTGTTTACCAGTGAAGAAGGGTTCCTCCCCAGGTAAGCCCTGCGCCGAAGCCGGACATTAAAAGAAGATCCCCCCGCTCCAGCTTCCCTTCCCTGTTCAGCTCGTCCAGGAGAATGGGAATGCTGGCTGCGGAGGTATTTCCGTACTGCTCTACATTTACAGGAAATTTCTCCTCACTCTCCCCCAGTCTTTTGGCAACAGAGCTGATGATCCGCCTGTTTGCCTGATGGAGGAGCACATATTTAACCTCTTTCAAATTCTTTCCGCCTTTTTCCAAAAGTTCACAGACACATTCCGGAACTGTTTTCACCGCAAACTTAAACACCTCCCGGCCATCCATATGAAGAAGCTTTTCCGGCACTGCCTCCGATACGGGAGTGGGGGCCTTAGCCGCCTGGCTGACCAGAACAGAACCCTTTTCCCCGTTGCTGTGCTGGCTGATCTCCAAAATTCCATCCTCTGCTTCTCCCACAACGCAGGCTCCGGCTCCGTCTCCGAAAAGAACACAGGTGCTTCTGTCTGTCCAGTCCGTAATCCTTGAGATGGTGTCAACTCCAATCACAAGAACCTTCCTGTAAAAACCTGTCCTGATATATGCGTGGGCAGTATTCAGGGCAAAGATAAAGCCGGAGCATGCAGCGCTGATATCCATAGCCGCAGCGCCCTGAATCCCAAGACGACCGCAGACCTGGCAGGCCACCCCGGGAAAATTACATCCTGCCGAAGAGGTTGCGGCAAGGACAAGATCGATCTCTGTCGGATCCGTTCCCCCGTTTTTAAGGGCATTCTCCGCAGCTTTTTGGGCAAGGGTTACTGCGTCTTCCTCCTCTCCTGCAAGAAAACGGCTCCCGATTCCTGTCCTGCTTCGAATCCACTCGTCGCTTGTATCTACATAGTTTGACAATTCTTCATTTGTAATCCTGTATGCGGGAAGCGCTCTCCCTGTTCCTTCGATCCTAGTTGTTCTCATAGTAAACCATCCATTTATATTTTGATATTCAAACTTTATTACAACCAAAGTATATGAGGTTTTTCCATGTTTGTCAACCTTTTTTTGTTTATCAGGAGAGTAGTACATTCTATACTACTTTCCTGATAAACAAAAAACGCTCCGCGAGGATGCGACCTGTTCTATATGAATGAAAACAGAACCATCCCTGTGGGAATGGTTCTGTATGGTTTCTGCTGAGAAACACTTCCAAGGTTCCTCAGATCCCTTATTCTGCTTTAAATACTTGGATCTCATCTTCGGAAAGTACGATCTTATGATCGAGAATACTGAGAGTCGGTCCTACGAAATCCCTGTCAGGTTTCACATAATCCTTCGGAAGAACAGGGCCGATGAAATCAGGCGCTGTGCTCTGGGCAGACTGAGAGTTCTTATTCAGGAGAGCCTGAAGAGAATCTGTCACCTGTACGTCTGAGAAGCCTGCCGCTGCAGTATTTGCAGCACCTGCTTCCGGCGCATTCTGTGTCTTGTTGGAATCCGGATAGAAAGAAGCCTGGCGGATATAGCGGAAGCTTGCGCTGTAAGCCTCTCCCACTGTTACGCCGTTCTGACCGGAGGAACAGTGCACGGCGATCCAGTCTCCCGCATCTGTTTTTCCGCAGAGAATTCCTACATGGTTGTCGCTTCCGGCCTCAGGGCCTCTCTGGAAAACAAGGTCTCCGGGCTGGGCCTCGGCCTCGCTGATCACATTGGCCTTATACCACTGATCCGAAGTACCGTCGCCGATCAGTTCCTGCATGGTCGGATTCTGGTAACCGTTAATCACTGCCCAGGTTACAAAACCGCTGCAGTCCAGGCCATAAGCGCGCAAAGTCCCCGTACTGTTGCTGCCTTCTGCGCTTACCTTGTAAATACTTCCCCAGGACGGATTTTCACCGATGCTGTTATACTTGCCGCCCCAGAAATAGCCCACCTTACCTACAAGGGAGTAGGCTGCTGTGAGCACGTTTACCCGCTCCTCTGAAACATCGTCTCCGACGCTCTGGCGCACAAAACCCTTGGCTGCAGTTACGGTGGCGCTCAAAAGCTTACAGTCTGTCTCTACATATTTTTTAAGGATTTTACGATCCTTACGGGCTATTTTATTTTTCTTGATGTAATAATTGATATGACGGTTGCCATATGTAACCTTTGTAATGTTCTTTTTATCCCGGATCACAGGATTCATCATCGCAAAGATCTTTGCAAGTTCATCCTTGCAGGAAGCGTCGAGTTTATATTCCTTGACGCCCTTCTGGTTCTGTTCGTATATATAAATGGCAATAATATCCTGCCAGTTTCTTACAAGAAGCGTATCCTGAGAGCTGGTGAGACCGCCGTTTTTATCACAGGCGTCCTTCAGCTTGTTTTTCTCTTTGTATTCTTTTTCGATAGAATCCATTACATCCGCAAAATCATCGGAAAAAGTAAGCTGGTAGTTTTTCTTTAAGCTGTTTAAATAAAATTCTTTCCCTGCATGAAGATTGGAAACCATGTTTGTATAATATACAGGCTGTCCGATCAGTGGGGAATTGACGTTGGTGTTGTCAGAAATAAACGGATCGGAACTGTCGTCGAATGGAAGCTCATGATCTGCGTCGTCAAGCTTCTCAAGATCAGCCAGCTTCTTCTCCAGCTCCTGAAAGAGCGAATAATTCGTCACAAGAAGCTTCTCTTTTTCCGTAAGAAGATCATATTCCCTGCGGATGGTTTCTATTGTTTCTTTATGATCAAGTGTGATCGTTTCAAGGGCCAGCGCGTTAATTTTATCGATAAGCAGACGGATCTTTTCCTGAACCTCCGGCGTAGGAGTGACACTTGGTTCCCCCGGTGTCGGGGTTACGCTGGGCTCTCCCGGTGTCGGAGTAACACTTGGTTCTCCCGGTGTAGGCGTCACATCCGGTTCCCCTGGCGTAGGAGTCGGCGCAGGACTGATATCCGGCTCCCCCGGTGTCGGAGTCGGTTCATCCGGTGTAAGCTCCGGGTCTCCGGGAATGGAAATAAAGTCGTCTTCCGGCTGGTCAGAAAAATCACTTTCTGAACTCAGCTCTGCTGTTTCCGCCGCAAAAACGGCCGGCGTTGTAGTAAATATCATTCCGGACACTAATGTGATGCATAAGCATCTTGTCAGGTATCTGTTTTTCATATTAGAAAGATGCTCCCTTCTTTCATCGAACATCCTTTACGTTTGTAAAGTACGCACAAATGCTTTTCTCCAGTTAAAATATCAACGTACATATTTTAGCACACTTTTTTTTTGAACGCAAGAAAATGAACAAATTAGAAAAATAATTCATGGTTTTTTTATAAATTTATTCTATTTTACTTAGCTCTTTTTATTTCAGGTTCTTCTTCATTTCCTGTTCTGCAAGCAAACGTTTCAGATAACGGATCTCTTTTACATTTTTTTACAAAAAAAGAATCCCCATAGGATTCTTTTTATAGATTCTGGATGTATTTTATGTATCCGAGATTTCTTATGCCTGAAGAAGCGCTGCAGGTGAAAAACGGATTCCTGTGCAGAGACTGACGATTCCCTGGATTACCTGGAAACATACATTCAGGATGTAACGGATGTCATCTTCTACATTGCGCAGTTTGCGAAGGTAAAACTCATGTCTCTCCTCAATATAGGAGGTAAGCTGTGCAAGACTTCCAAAGTGAATTGCCTCTTCAAGATTCTTGCAGGCTTCGCCGCTCTTGATACATGTCTTTAAGTCATTCTTAAGGATCTTCTCATAGTGGTTATGCTCTACGAGGTTTCCTGTGTAGGTTTTATTATGAGGAAAAGTAAAGTAGTCTGCCATGTAATGAATCACTTCCCCGAATCTTCTCCAGTATACTCTGGCATTGCACTCTTCCGGGTTGGAATTTACAAGAGCTTCAATCTTTTCCTGAATTTCATCAAAGGTACCGAAAAATTCATGTTTCTTAGTTACGAAAGAAGGTCTGATATCCGGCAGGATACTTCCCAGACAGAACGCCTTTCTGTGAGACTGTAAGCTCTCTTCAACAATCATCTGATCAGCCAGGTATCTTGCCAGTAAAATATGTGATTTCTTACGCAATTTTTTTCCCCTTTTCCTTTATATAAAAAATATAACTTGTTATCCCTGTTGTTGCTCACCAGAAGATACTATAACAGATAAACATAAATAAGGCAAATAAAAACTTCATAAAAAAATTGCTAATTTTTCATGACCTTTTTTGGCTATTTTTTTTTGGATGGTTTTTCCAAAGACAATGGCAGGGGGAAAATTGCCAACCGATAATTGAGGAGGGGCACGCTCAAAGTTGCGAAGGCCGCATGCCCCTCCTCAAACTCCTCCCCGTCGGCCACGCCTGTTTATTCAGGGTTAATCCAGATCAAAGAGATGACGTTGGTTAATGCTGATATAATCTGTAGCTTCTGCTGTCTTTTCCTCTCCATAGTAGCTGTATTTACAGGAAACTTTTGCATATAAATTAACAGCTCCTTTGAATTCTCCATTCTGAAGTTTTAAAT
>DXXQ01000190.1 GCA_019416265.1 Clostridiales bacterium
GGTGATAAACTGTGAAAAAAAGAATATGTGCATTCATCCTGAGCGCTGTCCTTCTGATGGGAACCGGCCTTCCTTTGACAGGCTTTATGGAAACGGAAGCTTCCGGTCTATCCTTCGGGGAACAGCAGCTTATTGAGGAAACAATCCCCCCTGAAACAGGAACCGGATTCTCAGGAGCAGAAGCAGTTCTGGATGAACCAGAGATGCCCCTGCCTGAGCCAGAGAGCCTGCCGGCTCCGGACGAGCTGCAGTCAGAAGAAACCATTTCTTTTGACGATCCTCAGGACGAATCTTCTGTGTCTGCCCCTATCAGCCAGCCCGAGGCTTCTTTACAGACTGTTCCCTGGGATAAGACGTTTCAGGAAACAGACTCTTACTGTGAAGGGGCGATGTCCATAGAAGAACTATTTAACAGAGATATGGAAACAGCAGGAGCTGCCACCGAATACCGGCCTCAGGAAAGCCCTATGTTTTTCATGAATCGGGAAGCTTCCTCCTTCTGGTATTTCGATGCCTACTATGTCGGTGAGGAAGACAGCCGCTATATCTGCAGGACAGACGATTTCAGCCTGAAATATCAGTTTGAATTTCATACAGATACAGACCTGGAAGCAGGAAGTGTCTCGATCGCTTTTCCTTTGTCTCTCTGTACAGACCGCTTCCAAAAGGAGATTGTTCCATCGGATATCGGTGTCCCCCGGGGAACGCCGGAGCAGTTTACAGAGCTTTCTGTCTCTCCCTTCAATTATCTGATCAGGGATAAGGAGCTGGTGTTTTTTAACTACCGCCCCATTCCTTCCGGCACAAACGCAGCCGTACAGGTTCTATACAAGAATCTCCGGATTCTTGATTTTACTGATCAGACACAGTGGCAGCTTCTTCCCCGGGTTTCTGTCAGCTCCGAAGGACAGACGGATTTTTTACAGACAGAGCCCCTCTGCGGTCTGATCGATTCCTTCGCAGAGCTTCAAGCAGTTTCCAAATCAGCCTTCAAAGAGGAAGGACGTAATGCTACCCCCGGGCTTTACAGCCTGGAACAGCTGCAGACCTATATCTCAGAAATTCCCACGAAATTCAGGGAAAATTTTTCGGATTATTCCTATGTGCTGTGGAAGGTGAAAGCAACAGGAAATGCAACCCAGCCGTGGGAGCTGTATCTGAAAGACGAACCTGTATATCTGTATGACAACGCTGTGGGAAACTGCGAGATCGCGGGAATTCAGGTACGGATCCTTGACAGCAGCGGAAGACTTCTAAAAGATTTTCCAGCACAGCCTGTCACAGAAGGGCCTTATGCCGGCTATTACAAATTGTCTTCGTATTTTCCGGATTTTAAAGACAGAAAAGATATCCGGACAGAATGCTATGTCGTCTCAGCCTGTCCCAAAGAAACAGCAGTGACAAATAAAACGGTTTTTACCAATACTGTTAAACTTCTGCTGCATCCTTTAGACGGTACAGATGAAGATATCCGTACAAATGCCGCAGCACAGTGGACCTGGGCGGACTACCAATGGAGTTACAAGGGCAACCTGATCGGGGTAGAAAAAACCTCTCCTGCAGAAGAATATCCGGGCTGGGTGAACCTGTACCGTCAGTCCCTTACCGACTCCATCCTGCCAGAGGAGCTTTCTTTTCATGTAAAAAGCCAGTGCCGGGGCTATGGTTTTACCCATGAAACCGGCGGACCTGCCTGTGGCGCCTATATAGACGGCAGTTATTTCGAGACTACAACCTCCGACGATGTCCTTTATGCCTATCCTCTCACGGGAATACACGCAGGCGAAAAGCTCCTTCTGTCAGGAGAGGACTATTATTTCTCGGAAATCAGCATTGAGCAAAGGGACTGGGGATATGACATATTTAAAGATCAGACCTCTTTGCCGGAGCCTTCGGAAAAGGTACCTGAAACAGACAGAAGCCTTACTGTATACGCAATGTTCAAAGACGGTGACCAATGGGAAAGGGTTGATACCGTGGCCTGGGATCCTTCCGGAAAAATATCCTATACTTTTCCAAAACAGGTTTTAGATCGTCAGCCATGGAGAGTAAAGGCCGTACATAACTGCACAGACTATCAGACCCGCTGCGACATCCGTCTCAAGGTTCAGATCCGTCCCCATTCCCCTGTTTTTACCTCTCTTATAAGAGAAGGGGAAGAGAGTCCCGTGATCCGTCTGGAAAACCTGTCTGCAGTGACAGGACGGGCTTTCAGCAGGGAACATCCCATGGGAACTTACTTTCATGATCAGAGCACTTCCGGCAATCTTTACCAGGAAAAGGATCTGATTTCCTTAACTCAAAAGCTTCACCAGGTCATTGCAATGAGGGACTGCCGTCTTGTGAACCTGTCGCCGCTTCAAAAGCACGCAGGGGCGCAAAAATACGCAAGGGCGGCTAACCGACCTGCTCAGGAGCGTATTGAGATTGCCTATACAGTCAGCGCCTGGGAGGGATATCATGTTTTTTCCAAAAACATGATAGAACATCTGAAAAAAACAAAGCTTCCGCTTCCGGTAAGAAAGCAGGCCGTATTTTATGATCTTCTTCCTTTTGGCGTTCAGTTCGATCCCTCAAAAGAAATCAAAGCAGGACGCCTGACCCTTCTTTCAGATGCGTCCCTGCAGACGCCTGCTCTCTGGGACGAAGAAAAGGTGACCGTACAGATCGATCCTCAAACAGATATTGTTGAAAACTACCGCCAGACAGGACGAACGCTCCTGAAATTTCATGTGACATACCAGGGCGAAGATCCCTCTTTTTACGATTCGGGTTCTTTTGCCTCAGGATTTGGCATTTCGTTTCATGCATACTGCAGCTGGAAGGATATGGGGGCCGCCCAGAAAGCTCCGAATATCTGTGCCTGTATGCCGGAAACAGGAGATCTGGCCCCTGTTCTCGGATCCGAAGAAGAAGTTGCCTGTGACAACGGACATCTCATTTCCTCTGTCGACAAAAAGGACTACCATTATTTCGGGGCTGATATCAATGAGGATGGAATCACGGACATTCCAAATGTGCTGTACTGCAAAGCCATGGCATTTGAGGACATTGCTTCTGCCTCCCAGTCAGGTATTGAAAAACTGGTTCGGGCAGATGACGACAGATTTGGAATTTTCAAAAAAAATGCAGTTGTGGGAAAAAACAGTCCCTACACCTATGAAATCCGTGTCACCAATGTGGGACAGGATCCTCTGAAAGATATTGTTATTTTTGACCGTCTGGAAAATGCTGCCGCAGACCGGCGAGGAGAGGAGCCGGATACGGATTTTGATTCCTCCTGGTGGCAGGGTAAGTTAAAAAATATAGAAACTGTGATGCTTGAAGAAATGGGGATTCATCCGGTCCTCTATTATCATGGGGACTCTCAAAACGCCCCTCTCCCTCAGGCAGCCCTGCCTCCCCAAGAGGTCCTCACAGAGGCAAACGGATGGTATGAGGCGTCAAAATGGCCGGGAAAACTTCCAGATGCAGGCGCTGTAGCTGTAGATATCAGCCGGAAATCCGATGGAAGCCCGTTTGTTCTCAACAATATGGAGTCCGTTTCCTTCCGCATCCAGCTTGTCGCTCCCATAGAGACGGAAGCCGTCCACACATATAATAATGCGTCATTTTATTCTGTCCTTTCCGGTAATACAGAGTCCATCCCCCAAATGGCAGTCGGTAATTCTGCGTGTGTACAGCTAAAGGAAAGTACAACTCTAGAGCTTCAGAAGGAAGTTTCAGGGGAAATCCCTGACTGTGCCCGCAACGAAGACTTTTTGTTTTACATTACGATCCAGGACGGAAACGGAAAGAAAACGCCCTATGCTTCCAGGGAATACCTCACTTATTTCCGGCAGAAGGAACAGTGGGTGAAAAAAGAGGGCATTTATTCCACAGACGGGGCAGGGAGACTTTCTCTCAAAGCCGGGGAAAAAGCTGTATTTCAAGAACAGGCGGGGGCTTCCCTGCTCCATGTAGAAGAGGCTGCGAATCCTTTCTGGAAAACAGAACAGAGCGAAGAGATTACAGAGGGTATCCGAAGGATTGTCTTCACAAACCAATTCCGTCCTGTTTTGTATCTTTTGAAAAAAGTACGGGGAGCTCCGCAGGGTACAGATCTGTCGAAAGAAGAATTCCGGTTTCATATCACCTGCAGCGGCAAAAATGCGGCCGAAAAGGAATTCTGGTATGTAAATCAGGCAGCTATGTACGGCGTTCTGCCCCAAAAGC
>DXXQ01000191.1 GCA_019416265.1 Clostridiales bacterium
GAGGAACAGAAATTATCTTTGATTTTTACAAAAAGCTTTTACAGCAGAAGAAATTTCTGGAAAAAAATTATAAAACCTATTGACAAGATAGGTATTTGAGATTATATTAATACCCATCAACAAAGTAGGTATTAGAAAGGAGATTTGTTTATGGGTAAATTAAGATTTGAGACATTGCAGCTTCATGTAGGGCAAGAACAGCCGGATCCGGCAACAGACGCCCGGGCAGTACCGATTTATGCAACCTCGTCCTACGTATTTAAGGACTCTGCTCATGCAGCAGCGCGCTTCGGTCTTTCCGATGCAGGTAACATTTACGGAAGGCTCACGAATTCCACACAAGATGTTTTGGAAAAACGTGTGGCAGCGCTGGAAGGCGGAGTGGCAGCTCTCGCTCTTGCATCCGGAGCTGCGGCGATTACCTATACTCTGGAGGCGCTTGGACAGAACAACGGACACTTTGTAGCGCAGAAGACAATTTACGGCGGCAGCTATAACCTTCTTGCACATACGCTTCCCAATTTTGGTATTACCTGTAGTTTCGTAAATATCCATGATCTTTCAGAGGTGGAGGCTGCAATCAGGGACAATACACGAGCCATTTATATCGAGACGCTAGGCAACCCGAACAGCGATATTCCTGATATTGACGCTCTGGCAGAGCTGGCCCATAAACATGGGATTCCCCTTGTGACAGACAATACCTTCGGAACACCTTATCTTATACGTCCGATTGAGCACGGCTCGGATATTGTGATACACTCTGCAACGAAGTTTTTGGGCGGACACGGAACAACTCTCGGTGGAATTATTGTAGATTCCGGAAATTTTGACTGGGCGGCAAGCGGTAAATATCCGGCTTTTGCTAAGCCGACACCAAGCTATCATGGAATTTCCTTTACAGAGGCAGCAGGCAAAGCGGCATTTATCACTTATGTCCGCGCAATTCTCCTCAGAGACATGGGAGCAACAATTTCTCCCTTTGCAGCCTTCCTCCTTTTACAGGGAATCGAAACCCTGTCCCTGCGTCTGGATCGTCATGTGGAAAACACGAAAAAGGTTCTTGCTTTTCTCAGCAGTCACCCGCTGGTAGAAAAGGTAAATCATCCGTCGCTGCCAGACCATCCGGACCACACCTTGTATGAAAAATATTTTCCAAATGGCGGTGGTTCTATTTTTACCTTTGAGATCAAGGGCGGGGTGAGGGAAGCCCATAGATTTATTGACAGTCTGGAAATATTTTCCCTTCTTGCCAATGTTGCAGATGTGAAAAGCCTTGTTATTCATCCTGCAACAACAACACACAGCCAGCTGACAGAAGAAGAATTGTCTGATCAGGGAATCCGGGAGAATACGATCCGGCTTTCCATTGGCACGGAACATATAGATGATATTTTAGAGGACCTGCAGAAAGGCTTCCGGGCTCTGGAATAAAAAAGAGAAAAATCAAACAGGAGATGAAAAAAAATGTCTGAAATTTATACATCCGTAGATCAGCTTATAGGAAGAACTCCTCTTTTGGAGCTCACCCACATTGAGAAGGAATATCAACTGAAAGCAAAGATTGCAGCAAAACTGGAATATCTGAATCCGTCAGGATCTGTTAAGGATCGGATTGCGAAAGCAATGATCGAGGAGGCGGAGGCATCCGGCAGATTAAAGCCGGGGGCAGTGATCATCGAACCTACATCGGGGAATACAGGAATTGGACTTGCGTCTGTTGCGGCGGCAAAAGGATACCGCATCATTATTGTAATGCCGGAGACAATGTCTGCAGAGAGAAGGCAGCTTATGAAATCCTACGGCGCAGAGCTTGTCCTCACAGAAGGCAGCAAAGGGATGAAAGGAGCGATAGCAAAAGCAAAGGAGCTTGCGGCTGAAATCCCGGACAGCTTTCTTCCCGGCCAGTTTGTCAACGCAGCCAATCCCCAGATACATAGAGAGCAGACGGGACCGGAAATTTATCAGGCTACAGAGGGGAAGACAGATATTTTTGTGGCCGGTGTTGGAACCGGGGGAACCATTACCGGTGTTGGAGAATACCTGAAATCCAAAAATCCTTCAATTGAAATAGTCGCAGTGGAACCGGAAGCTTCGCCTGTTCTTTCGTCAGGGAAGGCGGGACCTCATAAGATCCAGGGAATCGGAGCGGGCTTTGTCCCGGAAGTACTGAACACCGGAATCTATGACAGGATTGTTCCGGTATCCGAGGAGGACGCTTTTGCCACTGCACGGCTAATCGGCAGAAAAGAAGGCGTTCTTGTGGGAATATCTTCCGGTGCTGCAGCGTTTGCGGCAATCCAGCTAGCAAAGCTTCCCGAAAATGAAGGTAAGACAATAGTGGTTCTCCTTCCCGATTCCGGGGACAGATACTTATCTCTTTACAGGGAATGAACAGTAATCCTCCGGCAGCTCCGGGGTGCCCTGCTTTAGGTATCTCTTGATATACCTGCTGATCCTGTAGTATAATTACGGAAAAGGAGGGCTTCTTTATGATGATTTCAACGAGAGGAAGGTATGCGCTTCGTGTGTTGGCGGACATCGCAGAACATACAGACAGAAAATATGTGCCAATGAAAGAGGTTGCCCAAAGGCAGGGGATATCGCTGAAATATCTGGAACAGATCATTCCCGTACTGACACAGAATGGTTTCATAGAAGGCTTGCAGGGAAAGGGAGGAGGATACCGGCTTCTGAAAGAACCCCGTGAGTGCAGAATCGGTGATATTCTGAGGCTCACGGAAGGAGATCTTGCACCGGTGGCCTGCCTCGGACATAATGCAAAACCTTGTGACAGGGCTTTGGACTGCCGTACCTATCCTCTGTGGGTAGAATTTTATCAGATTGTAAACGACTATTTTGACAGTAAGACACTTGCAGATATTATGAAAACAGACGCAGAGGATACTATGTGATTCCGAATTTGAGCATTCGGATAAAAAGAATCAAAAAATAGCATTGACATTGGGAAAACATTCGTTTATAATGACCGCATAATAAAGAACGGCAAAGCAAGGGCGCTTGATCTGCATAGAAGCAGACAGAGCGTCTTTTTTGCTGTACAACAAAAAACTGATAATAAAAAAGCGCAAAGGCGGGCTTTTCAGTCTGCTTTTGCGCTTTTTTTGAAAGAGGAGGTTTAAGAAAATGAGAATGACACCAAAGGAACAGGAAAAACTGCTGCTTCATCTGGCTGGTACTCTTGCAAAGGAGAGGATGGAAAGAGGTCTGAAACTCAATTACCCTGAGGCAGTGGCCTATCTCAGCTCCGCTCTCATGGAAATGGCAAGAGACGGAAAAGAGGTTACAGAACTGATGCATCTGGGAACAAAACTACTTACAACAAAGGATGTGATGGAAGGTGTTGCCGATATGGTAAGCGAGGTACAGGTTGAGGCCACCTTTCCGGACGGAACAAAGCTTGTAACAGTACACCACCCCATTCAGCAGGAGGACGTATTATGAAAATAGGTGAAATTATGCCCCTGGAAAGGGAAATCGTATTAAACGAGGGAAAAGATTATTGTACTCTTTCAGTAAAAAACACAGGAGACCGTCCGGTACAGGTAGGCTCCCACTATCATTTCTTTGAAGTAAACCGCTGTCTTATATTTGACAGAGAAAAATCCTATGGTTTTCATCTGGATATTCCGTCGGGAACCTCTGTTCGGTTTGAACCGGGTGAAGAAAAAGAAGTACAGCTTACAGCGGTGGGCGGAAGCAGAAGGATTTTCGGATTAAATGACCTGACCCGAATGCAGGCGTCAGACGCAACGAAAGAAACGGCAGTGGAAAAAGCAAAACAGAAAGGATTTATGAAATAAGGAGGGACTTGTACATGAGTGTAAAAATATCCGGAGAAAAATATGCGATGATGTACGGACCAACAACTGGAGATAAGGTACGTCTTGCAGATACCAGTCTTATTATTGAGGTGGAAAAGGATTACACCGTCTATGGAGATGAGTGTAAGTTTGGCGGTGGGAAAACGCTCCGTGACGGTATGGGACAGTCTGTTACAACCACAAGCGCTGACGGAGACCTGGATCTTGTAATAACAAATGCGCTGGTGGTAGACTATACAGGAATCTATAAAGCGGATATAGGTGTCAAGGACGGAGTGATCGCCGGAATCGGAAAGGCGGGAAATCCGGCTGTCATGGACGGAGTGACTCCGGGAATGACAGTAGGTGCAGCTACAGAGGCTTTGGCAGGAGAAGGACTGATCCTGACAGCAGGAGGTCTGGATACTCATATCCATTTCATCTCTCCTCAGCAGATTGACTGTGCTTTGTACAGCGGTGTGACAACCATGATTGGAGGAGGAACAGGACCGGCAGACGGAACAAATGCCACAACCTGTACTCCGGGACCCTGGAACATGGAAAAAATGCTCCAGGCAGCAGAGGAATATCCCATGAACCTTGGATTTCTGGGAAAAGGGAACTGCTCTGATGAAAAGGCGCTTGTCGAACAGATCAAAGCGGGAGCTATGGGACTGAAGATTCATGAAGACTGGGGAGCAACTCCTGCAGTTATCGATCACTGCCTGAATGCAGCAGATGACTATGATGTTCAGGTGGCGATTCACACAGATACACTCAACGAAGGAGGATGTGTGGAGGATACCCTAAACGCAATTGGAGGAAGAACGATTCATACCTACCACACAGAGGGAGCCGGAGGAGGACATGCGCCGGATATTATCCGTGCGGCTGCGGCTGCCAATGTACTGCCTTCTTCTACAAATCCCACTATGCCCTATACCGTGAATACATTGGATGAACATCTGGATATGCTTATGGTATGCCATCATCTGGACAAACGGATTCCGGAGGATGTGGCATTTGCGGATTCCCGTATCCGTCCGGAAACCATTGCAGCAGAAGACGTACTTCATGATATGGGAGTTTTTTCCATGATGAGCTCAGATTCCCAGGCAATGGGACGGGTCGGTGAGGTAATTACACGTACCTGGCAGACGGCTTCCAAGATGAAGGAGGAAAGAGGAACTCTTCCTGAAGATGAGGGTCACGGAAACGATAATTTCCGTGTGAAACGATATATTTCCAAATATACCATCAACCCGGCTGTCACCCATGGAGTTTCCTGCTATACGGGTTCTGTGGAAGAAGGAAAGATTGCGGATCTGGTCCTCTGGAATCCGGCTTTTTTCGGAATTAAGCCTGATATAGTCATCAAAGGCGGAATGATCATCGCTGCAAAGATGGGAGATGCCAACGCTTCGATTCCAACCTGTGAACCGGTGCTGTACAGACCGATGTTTGCGGCTCACGGAAAAGCAAAATACGGAACCTGCCTCACCTTCGTGTCAAAGGCTGCCATGGAAGAGGATGTTGCAGGGAAATACGGGCTTCAGAAGAAAGTGGTTCCGGTTTTCGGATGTAGGAATATTACAAAAAAGGATATGAAGTTTAATGATAAAACACCTGAAATCACAGTAAATCCGGAAACCTATGAGGTAAGGGTGGATCAGGAACGAATAACGTCAGAACCGGCGAAAAAGCTTTCTCTGACACAGATTTACAGCCTGTTTTAGAGCGGGGAATAGGTTTCAGGGAGAAAGGCCCCGGAAATAACGGGACATTTTCTAAATCACGACTTCAGGAGGAAAAAGATATGTTAGGTGTCTGTTTATTATTTGTCGGAATCGTACTGATCAATAACGGGATGTGTACCCTGTATCAGGTAGACGGGAAATCCGCCGCAGTCATGAATATTCTGACAGGAGGACTGTCCCTGTTTATAAATGCCGTTAATCTGGTCATGGGAAATTATTATGCCGCGGGAACAGGGCTTTTATTTGGTTTTACCTATCTCTTTGTAGCATTTGCAAAGCTTGGCAAACTGAATCCGGTCCCATTTGCCTGGTTTTCTACCTTTGTGGCAGTAAATGCCCTGATATTCGGAACAATAGAAGGAATTACCGGAAGTGTTCGTCTGGGGATCACTGCAGACTGGCGGTGGGCGGTAATCTGGTATCTATGGGCTTTGTTGTGGGGAACAGCCTTTGCAGAGGATATCTGTCATAAAAAGCTGGGAAAATTCACACCGGTCCTTCAAGTGGCAGAAGGCGTTGTGACCGCCTGGATTCCAGGGGTTTTGATGTTGACAGGAATGTGGTAATAATTAACTTCAGGAGAACGAATTATGATATGTGAAAAACTGGAAGGTACTCTCGATAATCTGTATACATGCGGAAAAAAAATAGAATATGTCAATATTGAGTGGCACGAAGCATTTAAAAAGATTCATAAAAAGGTTACAGATGAAGGCCGGGAAGTGGGAATACGCATGGATGACTGGGTACTGACCCGGGGACTCCATGAAGGAGATGTGATTTATGTAAATGACAGTCTTGTCATTGCAGTACACACGCCGCCCTGCGAGGTGATCCGGATCTTGGTAACACAGAATCTGAAAAAAATGATTCCAAAAGTGTGCTATGAAATCGGAAACAGACATGCGCCTCTGTTTTACGGAGACCAGGAGGGAGTTTTTATCACTCCCTACAACGAACCCATGCTTATGATGCTGTCAAAAATGGAAGGAGTAACGGTTCAGAAAAAGATTGAAATACTGAATTTCCATGAAAAGATATCCGCATCTGTTCACAGTCACCATCATTAAAGTCTGTCAGATACTTTAGAGCAGGAGAGAAGACACATATGGATTTTTCAAAAAAAGAATTTCTGGTGCTGCAGATGAACGATTCACTTTTTCCCATCGGCGGCTATTCCCATTCCTATGGACTGGAAACCTACATCCAGAAAGGAATTGTACATGACGCGCAGACAGCGAAGAAATATTTGGAAATGAAGCTGCGCTATAATTTTCTTTACACAGATCTTTTAGCCGTCAGACTTTCCTATGAGGCGGCTGCACAGAAAAATCTGGAAGAAATAAAGAAGCTGGAAGAGCTTATGGAGGCATCCAGAATCCCGGAGGAAATCAGAAACGCATCCAGAAAGCTGGGAAGCCGTTTTGTAAAAACGCTTCTCCACGTGAATCCATCCTGGAAAGAGGGGTTTTTCGGAGAATATCTGGAAGCAAGGGCAGGAAGGACAACCTGTCAGCCCTGTGCATACGGTGTTTTTTGCGCCTGCCGGGAAATCCCGGAGGAGGAGATACTGGCGGCATTTGTCTATGCACAGGCTTCCGCAGGGGTGACAAACTGCGTGAAAACTATTCCTCTCAGTCAGTCTGAAGGGCAGAAAATACTATTTTCCATGATTCCGTTATATGAGGAAATACTGGAATACGTTCGAAAGCTGGACACAGAGGACCTCTGCATTTCCACTCCAGGCTTTGACCTTCGAAGTATCCAGCACGAATGGCTTTATTCAAGATTATACATGTCATAGAGGAGGAAGAATATTATGTCGTATGTGAAAATCGGAGTTGCAGGTCCGGTAGGCTCAGGAAAAACCGCTCTGATCGAGGCCTTGACAAGACAGCTGGCAGAGGAATACAGCATTGGTGTTATTACCAACGATATATATACAAAAGAGGATGCAGTATTTCTGGCTAAAAACAGTGTGATGCCCAAAGAAAGGATCACGGGAGTTGAAACAGGAGGCTGCCCCCACACAGCGATAAGGGAGGATGCTTCCATGAATCTGGAAGCGGTAGATGAAATGTTGCAGCGGTTTCCAGACATAGAGCTTCTTTTCATAGAAAGCGGGGGCGATAATCTTTCGGCCACTTTTTCCCCGGAGCTTGTAGATGCCACAATTTTTGTAATTGATGTGGCAGAGGGGGATAAGATTCCACGTAAGGGCGGCCCCGGAATTACCAGATCAGATCTGCTGGTGATCAACAAAACGGATCTGGCGCCTTATGTTGGGGCAAGCCTTAAAGTGATGGAACAGGATTCCAGGAGGATGAGAGGCAGCAGACCTTTTATCTTTACAAATATCCGCGGAAACGAAAATGTGGATCAGGTAATTTGCTGGCTGAAAGAAAATGTGCTCCTGGAGGGAATGTAGAGAGATGCAGACCAATGCATTTGGAAAAATATCCCGATTTTCCCTTGTTGCCGCGGAAAAAGAGGGAAAAACAAGTCTCAGGGATATTTGCTTTACAGCTCCATATAAGATGATGAGTCCCTTTGAAAAAAAGGATGGAAGCATAGAAGTGATGCTGATGACAGCCTCTGCAGGCATAATGGAAGGGGATCAGCAGGAGTTTTCCTTTCGGATCCGCCACGGTGCAAAACTGGAATTTTGTTCTCAGTCATATGACAAGATCCATCAGATGAAGGAAGAAGCAGCCAGCCGTAATACAGAGATTCAGGTGGAAAAGGGCGGAGAATTTATTTTTCACCCTCAGCCCGTAATTCCTTTCGGCGGTTCTGCTTTTCATAACAGGACAAAGGTATTTCTGGAAGATGAAACCTCCTCTTTTTTTATGAGCGAGATTCTGTCTGCCGGAAGAGTTGCAAGAGGAGAACGTTTTGCTTACAGAGCTTACACCAATCTCACGGAGATATACAGAAAAGAGAATCTGATCTACAGGGATAATACCTGTTATATGCCGGAGAGATTCCCAATGGAGGAAATGGGAATGTACGAGGGCTTTACGCATCTGCTGAATCTTTTTCTGACCTGCCCCAGGGAGGATGGAGCGTTTGTGGCGTCAGTCAGGGAATTGCTGGAAGAAAACCAGGAAGCAGAGGGAGCCGTCACAAGGCTCAGGGACGGTGACTTCGTAGTGAGGGCTCTGGGATACCGGGCGCAGGTTCTGGAAGATCTTTCCCATTGCATTCTGGAAAAATACCGTCATATATAAAGTTTACAGGACTCTTATTGACAAAAGTACGAAATCATACTATTATAAACGGTATGATTTCGTACTTTTTTTGAAGGGAGAAAGCAGAAATGAATCAAAATCATGTCAATAAGATTCGCCATATCAATTATCTTATATCGGAAATGGATGCGCTGTATCATCAGTTTTCCTTAAAGCTGGGGATTTCGGACAGCGTTTCCATTGTCCTGTATACCATTTATGACACAGGAAACGGATGCCTGCTCAGCGATGTCTATAAAAAATCCGGAATCAGCAAGCAGACTGTCAATTCTGCAGTCAGGGGACTGGAGGGAGACGGAATCCTTTATCTAGAAAATGACACAGGAAGAACAAAGAGAATTTTCCTGACATCCAAAGGAGAAGAATTTGTGAAAAAAACAGTGGCAAGGCTTCAGGAAGCGGAGGCGCAGGCATTTGATACCTGGACGGAAGAGGAGATCAATACCTATGTGAAGCTGATGGAAAAATATGCGGAAGATTTCCGCCGGCAGATGAGCCGTCTGTAAAGGAGAGAGTCATGCGTATTCAGTTATCCGATCATTTTGGTTATAAAAAACTTATGAGATTTACGCTGCCGTCTATTGCAATGATGATTTATACATCTGTCTACACAGTGGTAGATGGTTTTTTTGTCTCCAACTTTGCAGGTAAAACACCTTTTGCAGCGGTTAATTTGATCATGCCTGTACTTTTGATCCTGGGAACCGTTGGATTTATGTTCGGGACAGGAGGCACTGCGATCGTTGCAAAAACCTGCGGTGAGGGAGATGTGAAACGGGCAAACCGATATTTTTCCCTGTTTGTGTACGTTGCGGGAGGTATTGGCGTACTTTTAACTGTGCTTGGCATTTTCTTTATCCGCCCCATAGCTGTGCTTCTTGGGGCTTCCGGAGAGCTGCTTGAAAACTGTGTGGTATATTCCAGGATTATTTTACTGGCACTTCCTTTTTTTGTACTCCAGATGATGTTCCAGAGCTTCTTTGTTGCAGCCGAGAAGCCGGGACTCGGACTTGCGGTAACGATTTCCTCGGGAATGGCAAATATAATCCTGGATGCTGTTCTGGTTACGCTTTTGCCCCGGGAATGGAAACTGGCCGGAGCAGCCACAGCCACTGCAGTGAGCCAGACAGTCGGCGGAGTGATTCCCCTTGTTTATTTTTTCAGGAAAAACAGAAGTATTCTTCGGCTGGGAAAAACAGAATTTGACGGAAAGGCGATCCTGAAGGCCTGTATCAACGGTTCCTCAGAATTTATGAGCAACATTTCCATGAATATAGTCGGAATTCTTTACAATATGCAGTTAATGAAATATGCAGGGGAAAACGGCATTGCAGCCTACGGGGTTATGATGTATGTAAGCATGATCTTTTCGGCGGCTTTTGTGGGATACTCTATCGGCACAGCGCCGGTTATCGGTTACCATTACGGCGCAGGCAATACAGGTGAACTGAAGAGTCTGCTCCATAAGAGTCTTGTGATCATCGTGGGATTCAGTGCCGGAATGGTGATAGCTGCCGAATTACTTGCACAGCCTCTTTCCGGCGTATTTGTAGGATATGATGAAGAACTGCTGAACCTTACGGTATCCGGCTTCAGGATATTTGCATTGTCCTTTGGGTTTATGGGCTTTGGCATTTTTGCATCAGGCTTCTTTACCGCATTAAACGACGGACTGACCTCGGCTGCGATCTCATTTCTCAGAACCCTGGTATTTGAAACGGCAGCAGTTATAATCCTGCCGGTATTTCTTGGGATCAACGGTATTTGGTGTTCTGTGGCTGTGGCAGAATTTACGTCTGTGATTCTGGGAGAAATTTTCCTGGGGATAAAAAAGAAAAAATATCATTATTGAAAATCTCAAAAT
>DXXQ01000192.1 GCA_019416265.1 Clostridiales bacterium
AGTCCTTCAAAGAAATCTGCCCTCCACTCTGCAAGGTCGGCTCCTGCATCTGCAGCCGCCTTCCCTTCCTCAAGTATCCTTTCTTTTTCCTTTCCTGTAAGAGGAACACATATTTTCGGGATTCCCTCTCCGATCATGATATTTTTAACCTGAATTGGCTTTGTCATAAGTTGACATCTCCTTTATAGTAGAATAAAATAATTGCAGTAAATAAACAAAAACGAACGACAGAAACGGAGGTACCAGCACATGAATATTACCGGACATACAAGGCTGACTGCTCTGCTGGGCAGTCCTGTCGCCCACAGTATCTCTCCTCTGATGCACAACGAAGCCTTTCGCCTTCTCGGTCTTGATTACGCCTATCTTTGCTTCGATGTGAAAGAGGACTCTTTGGCAGAAGCAGTTTCCGGCCTGAAAACCTGCGGCATTCGGGGCTTTAATCTCACCATGCCAAACAAAAACAAAATCGTAGAGCTTCTGGATGAGCTCTCCCCTGCAGCCCGGCTCATCGGCGCCGTCAATACCGTTGTCAATGAAAACGGACGGCTTATCGGCTACAATACCGACGGTGTGGGATATATGCAGGCAGCCCGTGACGCAGGCTATGACCTTACCGGAAAGACTGTCACTCTTATGGGTGCAGGAGGCGCTGCCACAGCCATTATTGCCCAGGCAGCTCTGGACGGAGTCCGCAAGATCCACATTTTTGCCAGAACCACCAGCCGTTTTCACAAACGTATCCAGTCCCTTGCCGACACCATCAATGCAAGTCTTCCCTGCTGCGTATCCCTTCATGATAACGACGATAAGGCGGCTCTGAAAAAAGCCCTGGATGAGAGCTTTCTTCTTATCAATGCCACCTCTGTGGGCATGGCTCCGCACACCGAAGACTCCATCCTTACGGACATCTCCCTGCTCAGACCGGAGCTTGTTGTCTCAGATGTCATCTACAATCCTCAGGAAACCAGGCTTCTTCGCGACGCCAAAAAAGCCGGCTGCCGCACTTTCAACGGTATGTACATGCTTCTCTATCAGGGCGCCGAAGCCTTCCAGCTTTGGACAGGACAGGAAATGCCAGTGGCTGAGATCAAGGCGAAATATTTTTCCGGCGTTTAAGTTTTCCATTAAGAAAAGGGCTGTTTTTACACAGCCCTCTTTTGTATTATTTGGATTCTTCCTGAACCTCGATTTTACGGATTGTCTTATTTTTGATTTCTTCTTTGATCGCTGTAAGGAATTCACCCAGCTCTTTCATTCCTTCGTCGCCAAGATAACGGCTTCTTACGGATACTTTTCCCTCTTCTTCCTCTTTTGCGCCTACAACAAGCATGTACGGCACTCTTGCAAGACGGGCTTCACGGATCTTGTAGCCCATCTTCTCATTGCGGGTATCCAGTTCGCAGCGCAGGCCGGCAGCACGCATCTGATCGCGTACCTTGGCGGCATACTCGAGATGACGCTCGGAAACGGGGATCACCTCTACCTGTACCGGAGCCAGCCACAGCGGGAAGGCACCGGCGAACTGCTCGATCAGGATACCGATGAACCGCTCGATGCTGCCGAAGGCAACACGGTGCAGCATAATGGGACGATGCTTTTCGCCGTCAGCACCCATGTAGGTCTGTCTCTTATAC
>DXXQ01000193.1 GCA_019416265.1 Clostridiales bacterium
GCCAAGGGTGTGTATTCAGGCCGATGGAGGATGTTGCCGATCTATTCCGGAAGTTAGCCGAAAAGATGATTAAACAAACGAGGAAGTAAAATGGATATTTGTGAAAAAGTCAAAGAAGCTGCCATGCAGAGCGGTATGTGGCAAGCAAATTTTATCAACACAAAGGATCTGGTGTTTTATCCGGAGATACGGGAAATATGTAAAGGAAATTCTTGCCGTAATTACGGTGCAACCTGGGCTTGCCCACCTGCAATCGGTACGATAGATGAATGTAAAAAACGAGTTATGCAATACGGGAAAATGCTCTTGTTTTCTATAAAATATGACTTGGAAGATTCGTTTGACATTGAGGGAATGAGCAATGCTTTGCTTTCCTTTAAGGGCAGCGTAGATGTTTTTGAAAAAAAACTCAAGATGTTTTTACCGGATTACCTTTTGCTTTCAAATGAGGGGTGTGGAAGGTGTGTCAAATGCACCTACCCCGATTTTCCCTGCCGCTTTCCAGAGTATCTACATCACTCTATCGAGGGCTATGGTTTCAATATCTATGAGCTTGCGAATGCTGCCGGGATAAAGTACAATAACGGCGAAAATACAGTAACTTTTTTCGGGGGCCTGCTTTTCAAGTCAGAGTGACAGGCAGTGCAAAAATAAGAGTTGATATGCCGGAAACATAAAGCTGCGTGTAAAGTAAGACTTAACAGTTTTTCTTTTTGATGCTACAATAGAAGTCAGATAGCAGAAAATCCACAAAAGAAAGGAATATTATGAAAAAAAAGAAAAACCAAAAGCCTGTAAAGCAGGAAATAAAGAAATCAAAAAAATTTCTGGAGTATTATTATATGATTCCGGAGGAGGTGGAGGTCAGACGTCTTTCCGGTTACCTTCATTGTGTTGATGAAGAAAGGGTGGAAATCTGGAGAGAATTGAACTTGATGGAAGTGGTTCTTGTCAGTGATTCTCTTATTTTTCAGGATTCCATGGAAAGCTTTGAGGATCCTGCCGATCTGGAATTTTTGAAACATCATGGAATCAAAACCGTCTATCAGGTGAGCTATGAAGAACAGGATCAGGAGATGGCAAAAAAAATTCTGGCAGAGCTTCTGAAGGAGACAGGAGGATTTCTCTGTTGTGATACAGAGGATTTTGCCCCTTTCTACCGGTTGGAAGACCTGGATAAACTGATATAACGAATATAGCAGAAAAGGAGTTGCTGTGAACAGTAACGAAACGGATCCTTCGCTGTACCGGATAAGTAAACCTGGGATATTAAGAAATGGGGTACCTATATGAAAATAAATTTTGCAGTAATCGGAACCAACAAGATTACGGATCGATTCTTAGCGGCTGCCGCAGAAGTAGATGATTTTTGCCTGAAGGGTGTGTATTCCAGAACCATGGAACGGGCAGAGGCATATGGAAAAAAGCATGGAGCAGAAATATATTTTGACAGTCTCAAGGAACTTGCTGCGTGTTCCCAAATCCATGCGGTGTACATTGCCAGCCCCAATTGCTGTCATGCATCTCAGGCAATAGAAATGTTAAAGAGCGGAAAACATGTGTTATGTGAAAAGCCTATAGCATCCAATCTGAAAGAATTTACGGCTATGAGAAATACGGCTGTGGAACAGAAGAGAGTTCTTATGGAAGCAATGAGAAATGTATATTCTCCTGGTTTTGCAGCGATCAGGGAGAACCTTCCAAAACTTGGTACCGTTCGGAGGGCTTCTTTTCAGTATTGCCAGTATTCCAGCAGATATGATAATTTCAAAAAGGGAATCATCGAGAATGCCTTTCGTCCCGAACTGTCTAATGGAGCCCTGATGGACATTGGAGTTTACTGTGTGCATCCGGCAGTGATGCTGTTTGGAATGCCCAATCAGATTAGCGGCAGCGCCGTTCGTCTGTCTAACGGGATTGACGGAGCGGGAACCATTGTACTGGAATATGATGGAATGCAGGCGGAGCTTCTTTATTCTAAGATTACAGATTCCCATGTACCAAGCCAGATTCAGGGAGAAAACGCAAGTCTGGTGTTTGATCCTCTTCATAATCCCTGTGATATTACAATCTTTTATAGAAATGGGCAGAAGGAGAAGCTGGATGTTCCTGAGAAAGAAAATAATATGAATTATGAATTGGAAGAGTTTCTTCATTTGATCAGAGAGGAAAGGTACGATCATGAATACCTGGAAAATTCTGCCCTGGAAATGAAAGTCATGGATGAAGTACGCAGACAGCTGGGCATTGTATTTCCGGCAGACACACAGAAATAAAAGAGACAGACAATTTATAAATTTTGCCGTTGGTATAGGCTGCTCAGGATGGGAAAAATCGGAGAACACAGGGAGATGCCAGAGCCGTTTTTCCCAGATTCTTCGCTTAAAATAGGTCATTTATCAAGAGGTGATTGAATTTAAGAAAATCGATGGCTTTGACTGATATGAGTCAAAACTATCGATTTTCATTATTGTATGGCAAGAATTTGTTCCTTGAGTTAGTGAAGAAAATCGAAGTGACAGGCAGTGCGCCCTTTGTCCTGGAAATAAAAAACAGCAGTATGTCCAGGTCGAAAGTAAAGAATGAGGGGGTTCTCACGGATAAAAAATCAGGGTTGATTTTTCAGGGGAATGCCTTTTATAATGAACATATAGAAACTTCATATAAAGGTAAGAGATAAGGGA
>DXXQ01000194.1 GCA_019416265.1 Clostridiales bacterium
GTCTTAATGTTATTTTTATATAATCTTAATTTAAGATTGAATGAAAAAATAATTACACATTTGGAGGAATTATGCAGATTATTATTGTTGGATGCGGCAAAGTTGGAAGCACCCTGGCAGAACAGCTGCAGGAAGAAGATACCGACATAACCCTGATCGACGTATCATCCGAAAAAATCGCCACTCTTTCCGAGAATATCGATGCCATGGGAATCGTAGGAAATGGAGCCAGCATCAATACCCTGATGGAGGCAGGCATTGAAAATGCAGACATTATGATCGCAGTCACAGGTTCTGATGAGCTGAACCTTCTGTGCTGTCTTATTGCACAGAAAACCAGCCGCTGTCACACCATCGCCAGAGTACGAAACCCTATTTACGGAAACGAGATCAGCTTCATCAAAGAGCGTCTCGGCGTAAATATGATCATCAACCCGGAATTTGCCGCAGCCCAGGAAATTTCCCGGCTGCTCCGTTTTCCTTCAGCCATCAAGATCGACACCTTTGCCAGAGGAAGAGTCGAGCTGCTGAAATTTAAAGTGCTCCCGGAATTTAACCTGGACGGAATGAGCGTCTCCCGTATTACGGAGAAGCTTCAGTGCGATGTCCTTTTCTGCGCAGTAGAAAGTGACAACCGCGTTGCCATTCCAGGAGGAAATTATATCATTCACGACGGAGATCTTGTTTCCATCCTGGCAGCCCCTCAGAATGCCGCTCTGTTTTTCAAAAAGATCGGCCTGAAAACTCATCAGGTAAAAAACGCCCTCATCGTAGGAGGCGGCACGATTTCCCATTACCTGACCTATCTGCTTCAGGATATGAAAATCAATGTAAAAATCATTGAAAACGTCAAATCCCGCTGTGAAGAATTGAGCGAACTCCTTCCCGATGCTACCATCATAAACGGAGACGGAACCAACCGTTCCCTTCTTCTTGAGGAAGGACTTGAAAAAGCAGAAGCTTTCGTGGCATTGACAAATCTGGACGAGGAGAATATTTTCCTTTCCCTTTTTGCCAAAAGCGTTTCCAGCGCCAAGCTTGTTGCCAAGGTCAATCGTCTTGCCTTTGACGACGTCATCGACAACCTGGATATCGGAAGCGTAATCTACCCGAAATATATTACCGCAGACTGTATCCTTCAGTATGTCCGCGCCATGCAGAACAGTATCGGAAGTAATGTTGAAACCCTTTACCACATTCTGGATAACCGTGCAGAAGCTCTGGAATTTGCCATCAAGGACAGCTGCCCAGTTCTTGGCAAACCCCTTTCTGAGCTCAACCTGAAAAAGAATCTCCTTGTGGGATATCTGAACCGCCGCGGTATGGTTAAGATCCCCCGCGGAAACGATACCCTTCAGGTAGGAGATACCGTCATCATTGTAACTACTCATAAAGGCCTTCGAGATATCAGTGATATTCTGGATATGTAAAGGAGATCAGACATGAACTATTCCATTATCATTTATATCATCGGATGGATCCTGAAGCTGGAAGCGGCATTCATGCTCCTTCCCTGCATAACAGCCCTGGTCTACGGAGAAAAAACAGGCTTTGTCTTTCTTTTTACCATGATCCTGTGTCTTGCAGCAGGTATCCCTCTTACGTTAAAGAAACCAAAGCAGAAAGCCTTTTACACAAAGGAAGGCTTCGTAACCGTAGCCTTAAGCTGGATCGTCCTCAGTGTTATGGGAGCTGTTCCCTTTGTACTGAGCGGAGCCATTCCCCATCCCATCGATGCTCTTTTTGAGACAGTCTCCGGCTTTACCACCACAGGAGCCAGTATTTTAAGCGATGTAGAGTGTCTTCCCCACTGTATCCTTATCTGGAGAAGCTTCACTCACTGGATCGGGGGCATGGGCGTTCTTGTGTTCATCCTGAGCCTTCTTCCGCTGACAGGCGGATACCATATGAATCTGATGAAGGCAGAAAGCCCGGGACCTTCCGTAGGAAAACTGGTTCCCAAGGTTCAGTCCACAGCCAAGATTCTGTATTCCATCTATCTTGGACTGACTCTGCTCCAGATCATTTTTCTCCTTTGCGGAAAAATGCCTCTTTTCGATACCCTGTGTACTGCCTTCGGAACAGCGGGTACCGGCGGCTTTGGAATCAGAAATGACAGCATGGGAGGATACAGCATTTACATTCAGGTGGTTGTCACTGTTTTTATGATTCTCTTTGGTATTAACTTCAATGTCTATTTCTTTCTTCTGACAAAGAAGTTTGCACAGGCCTTCAAAAGCGAAGAGGTTCGTTATTATCTGGGAATCATTGCAGTTGCCATTGTGATCATCACCTTTAATGTGCGCCATATGTTCGGCAGTGTGGGAGAAGCACTGCAGCAGGTTTCCTTCCAGGTCGGCTCCATTATCACAACCACAGGATTTGCCACCACGGACTTTAACATGTGGCCTCAGGTTTCCAAAACCATCCTCATTATGCTGATGTTTGTGGGAGCCTGCGCAGGAAGTACAGGCGGCGGTATCAAGGTATCCCGTTTCGTTATCCTGTGTAAGACCATCCGTAAAGAGCTGCACCTTTACATTCATCCCAATGCGGTCAAAAAGATCAAAATGGATCAGAAGGTGATTCCTCACGAGGTTGTCCGCGCCACCAATATTTTCCTCATCGTATATGTCCTGATCTTCTTCGGCTCCGTCTTTCTCATAGCCTTTGACAATTTCGACTATACGACCAACTTTACGGCAGTGGCTGCAACCCTGAACAACATTGGTCCCGGACTTGAGCTGGTTGGCCCTACCCAGAACTTTAATCTTTTTTCCTATTTTTCCAAAAGCATTCTCATTTTTGATATGCTTGCAGGACGACTGGAAATTTTCCCTCTGCTCCTTCTTTTCGTAAAGGACACCTGGAAAAAATTCTGATCCCTGTTTTTCCATGAAAAAAAGACTGTCTCACAAGGCAGTCTTTTTTTAGATTCCTTCATAGTCAAACGCAGGTATGAAGCTTTCCTCTGCAGTTTCCCCGTCCTGAAAAAAGCCGTTCTCAATTCCCATGGCGATTGCCCCATCAAGCACCTTTTCATATTCTCTGGCCGTTACCTTTCGATTCAGTTCCGGATACTTTTCGTGGTGATAAACCGGCGTGTACTGGTTCATAATACTCAGATAAATTTCATTTCCGTAAGTTTCATGAAGGTATTCCAGAACCTTTAGGGAATTCCTTGTATGTCCCGGAAGTATGAGATTCCTCACAATGGTTCCCCGTTTTATATAACCATCTTCATCAAATTCACATTTACCCGTCTGTCTTACCATTTCTTTTATGGCAATTTTCGCAACATCCGGGTAATCCGGCGCATGGGAAAGCTCCCTGGCAAGAGCTTCTTCCATGTACTTGAAATCCGGAAGATACACATCCACATACCCTTCCAGCAGTTCAAGGGTTTCCTTCTTTTCATAACCGCCGCAGTTATAAACTACAGGAAGCTTCATTCCCCTGTCTCGGGCAGAAGCAAGAGCCTCCACGATCTGAGGCACATAATGGGATGCTGTCACAAGATTGATGTTTGCAGCCCCTTTTTCCTGTAGCTCCAGAAAAATCTCCGCCAGTCTCTTTGGGGAAATCTCCCGTCCGCTGCTGCCCAGAGCGATCTCCCGGTTCTGGCAATAACAGCATCTGAGATTACACCCTGTAAAAAAAACAGCTCCGGAACCTTTCTTACCGGAAATACAGGGTTCCTCCCACATATGGAGGGCAGCGCGGGCTGCAAAGATCCTGCCGTCCATCCCGCAATATCCTCTCTGCCCCTCCAGCCGGTTTACATGACAGTTCCTTGGGCAGAGGGTACAGTCCTTATACCGCTCCATTTGCTTTGTTTTCATCCAGCAGCCTCATCAGTTCCTCTACCCCTTCTTTTCCTGTTGCCCAGCTTGTGGCAAACCGTACCACTGTATGTGTCTCGTCATATTTTTCCCAGAAGCTGAAACCGACCTTTTTCTTCAGTTCCTCCATTTCTCTGTCTTCCAGGATAATAAACTGCTGATTGGTAGGAGATTCCAGAAAGAACGGATATCCTCTTTTTGCAAACCCTTCTTTCAGAAGCTCTGCCATATCGATGGCATGTTTACTGATCTCAAAATACAGACCGTCTGTAAATAAGGTATCAAACTGTACTCCCAGAAGACGTCCCTTTGCCAGAAGCGCTCCATGCTGTTTGATCCTTGTGAGAAAATGCTTCGGCGTATTGTTCTTTGTAAATACCACAGCCTCGCCGCAGAGAGCTCCCACCTTTGTTCCACCAATATAGAAAGCATCGCAGTATTTTGCGATCATGGGAAGCGTCACATCTGTTTCCCTGCTCATAAGACCGTATCCAAGACGCGCGCCGTCCAGATAAAGAGGAATTTCATACTTCCTGCAAACAGAAGAAATCTCTTTTAATTCCGCCTCTGTATAAAGAGTTCCGTACTCTGTAGGGTGGGAAATATAGACGGCTCCCGGAAATACCATATGCTCATAGCTGTCGTCCCCGTAAAAGGTTTCGATATAAGCGGTCAGCTCATCTGCATGGATTTTCCCGTTGTGCTGGGGAATGGCAAGCACCTTGTGTCCGGTATATTCCACAGCTCCGGATTCATGGGCATTGATATGGCCGGTAGCTGCGCTGATCACGCCCTCATAGCTTTCCAGCATCGTATCCAGGATCGTGGCATTTGTCTGGGTTCCTCCCACCAGAAAATGTACCTCCGCTTCCGGACACCTGCAGGCTTCCTTAATCTTTTCTTTGGCACTTTCACAATATTTATCAGCCCCGTATCCGGTAAGCTGCTCCATATTTGTCTCTGTCAGGCGCTGCAGAATCTTTTCATGGGCACCTTCAATATAATCGCTTTCAAATGATAACATCTTTTCTGTCTCCTTTATCTGATGCATTCAGATTATTTTACCATAAAAATCCCGGCTTTTACACCGGGATTTTCTGCTTTTTAACTTTTTACGGATCTAAACGCGTTACAGGGAACGAGTCAGACCGGAAACGCTTATAAGTTATAAGCTCTGAAGCTCCTCCTGACATACTGGACGGATACCGTTCTGCTGAAGGACTTTGATGGCTTTTTCGTTATCCTCCACTCGGAAGATCATATATGCGATTCCTTTCTTTCTTGTTGTGAACGCATACATATATTCGATATTTACATCATTATCCCCAAGCACGCTAATCGCCTTGGAGAGAGCTCCCGGTTCATCAGGCATTTCCACAGCCAGAACTCTGGTGATGGAAATGATATAATCTGCATCCTTTAATACTGTAGATGCACTGTAAATGTCGTCTACGATCAGACGGACAATTCCGAAATCTGCCGCCTCTGCCAGAGACAGGGCGCGCATATCAATATTGTTCTGTGAAAGAATCTCGGTCAGCTCCGCCAGTCTTCCCGGTTTGTTTTCCAGAAAAACGGAAATCTGTTTCACTGTCATGATAGTTCCTCCTTATTCGTCCTGAAATTAATTCTGATATAAATTACGTTTGTCGATCACGCGGACAGCCTTGCCTTCGCTCCTTGCGATCGTCTTCGGATTCACAAGCTTCACCTTGGCGTAGATGCCCAGCATTGCCTTCAGAGCTGCTACAAGCTCTTTCTCTTTATTAGCTACAACGCTCAGGCTGTCTGAGAACATTTCCGGTGTCATTTCCACCTGAACCTCAATGGTATCGCTGTTGTTTACACGGTCTACGATGATCTGATAGTTTGCAGCATAGCCCTTGTTCATAAGAACCGTCTCGATCTGTGACGGGAATACATTTACACCTTTTACAATAAGCATATCGTCGCTTCTTCCAAGAGGCTTGGTCATTTTTACATGGGTTCTGCCGCAGGCACATTTCTCCCTGCTTAAGATACAGATATCCCTTGTCCTGTAGCGCAGCAGCGGAAAGGCTTCTTTCGTAATGCTGGTAAATACAAGCTCTCCCTTTTCGCCGTCAGGAAGAACCTCTCCTGTCTTCGGATTGATAACCTCGGCAATAAAATGATCTTCATTTATATGCATACCGTTCTGGGCAGAACACTCAAATGCCACTCCCGGTCCTGAGATTTCTGTAAGTCCGTAGATGTCGTATGCCTTGATTCCAAGCTTCTCCTCCACATCACGGCGCATCTCCTCGGTCCATGCCTCGGCGCCGAAAATACCGGATTTTAATTTGATCTGATCCTGAAGTCCTCTCTCATGGATACTCTCTGCAAGGTATGCTGCATAAGACGGCGTACAGCAAAGAATGGTAGATCCAAGGTCTGTCATAAACTGAATCTGGCGGTCTGTGTTTCCGGATGACATGGGGAGGGTCAGGCAGCCAACCTTATGAGATCCTCCGTTTAATCCCGGACCTCCCGTAAAAAGACCGTAACCATAGCTTACATGGCACACATCCTCCTTTGTTCCTCCTGCTGCAGTGATCGCTCTTGCACAGCAGTCTTCCCACAGATCGATATCATGCTGGGTATAAAATGCAACCACTCTTCGTCCTGTGGTTCCGCTTGTAGACTGAATGCGGACGCACTCGCTGAGCGGTCTTGCCAGAAGGCCGTAAGGATATTCCTCTCTTAGGTCATCTTTCGTAATAAACGGTAATTTATGTAAATCATCTATAGACTGAATGTCATCCGGGGAGACTCCCATTTCTTCCATTCTTTTTCTGTACATTGGTACATTGTCCCATACGTTTCGTACCTGTTTCACAAGTCTTTCACTCTGCCACTGGCGAATCTGCTCTCTTGAGGCACACTCGATCTCCGGCTGATAATATCTTTCCATGTAGTTTCTCCTTTTCTGTCCCTCTATGCAAAATGCATTCGTATTAGTAACACTATATCATTTTAACGCTTCAACGTAAAGATGTTTTTTATGAAAAAAAGGTGTTTTTTTTCATAAAAAAGTTAAAAAATCAGCAAAAACGCGGCTCCCGGAGAAGTCTTTTCCAAAAACCGCGTTTCCACCCTATTCATATTTCACAATTTCTTTTTTCAGGCGCTTCATAATTCTTTTTTCCAGACGGGAAATATAGGACTGGGAGATTCCCAGAAGGTCAGCCACTTCCTTCTGGGTACGCTCTCTTCCTTCGCCCTTTCCCAGTCCGAATCTCAGCTTGATGATCGTCTGCTCTCTCGGCGTAAGCTTGGAGATTGCCTTTGCCAGAAGACTGATCTCCACCTCTTCCTCCAGCCGCCTGGATATCACATCCTCATCTGTTCCCAGAATATCCGAAAGAAGAAGCTCGTTTCCATCCCAGTCCACATTCAGAGGCTCGTCAATGGAAACCTCCATTCTTGTCTTGCTGTTTCTTCGAAGATACATAAGGATCTCATTTTCAATACACCTGGATGCATAGGTGGCAAGCTTGATGTTTTTTCCTGTGTTAAAGGTGTTGATCGCCTTGATCAGTCCGATGGTTCCTATGGAGATCAGGTCTTCCACTCCCACTCCCGTATTGTCAAATTTCTTTGCAATGTATACCACCAGCCTGAGATTATGCTCGATGAGCAGGGATTTCGCCTCCTGTTCCTGCTCTGTACCCAGCTTCCCCAGAACGTATGCCTCCCTCTGGGGCTCCAGCGGCGCCGGAAGGACGTCGTTCCCCCCGATGTAAAAAATCTCCCGCGGCCTGTTTATCATAAATTTCGAGACCACCTGAAACGGATAATGATTGGCGTATGCAGCTCTCATATTCATAGCATCTCCCCCTCTTATTGCAGTAATCGGAAATTTAAAAGTACTTCATATTCCTTACCCAAGGCAGAAGGCTTTGCAGGAAGAGCAAGCACAGGCCTGTCTATCTCTACCACCTCTGTGGGAGTCTGAATACAAAGCTTCTCTAAAGTAACTGCAAGGGTCACTCCCTCTCCGTCAATGGTCCTGTATGCCAGGAAATGAGGGTGAAGCCCTGCAATCTCTGTATTTTCAAACTCCCCCGGATTCTCTTTCAGGTGTTTTAATCTCTCCGCCGTATCACGGGGCAGAATTTTTTCCAGAACATCCTGGCTGATGATGGAAACCGGAGACGTTCCATCCATGAGCAGATTTCCGGAATCATAAAACCCGCAGAACGGCTGTTTTTTTCCCTGATAGGACAATGTGACCGGATAAATATTTCTCATGCGGACGCGCAGGGAATCTGCAAGATAGCCAAGGGACAACAATCCCAGGTATACGCAGGCTGCAAACAGGAGGAAGCGTTTACCGGTCATCTTCCCTCCTGCAGTTACAGCTTCCAGAACTCCTCCGCACAGAAATGCCGCCAGATAAAGGGTCACCATTGCCTTTACCAGAAGGCTTCCTCTTTTCAATCCGCAGCCCAGCATCACCATCCCAAAAGCGCAGCCGCCATGGAGCAGGATCACTGCCGGAAGGTATGCATCTGCGGGAAGGCAGATCAGGAGGCAGGAAAACAAGGCTCCCAATGCTGCTGCAAGAAACCCTCTTGTCCGGCTTCTCCTGCAGCCAAAAATCCTTCCCACAAGGCGCAGAAGAATATAATCCATCAAGAGATTTGTCGCGAACACAACATCTATGTATATTTCGTAATACATAAAAACCCCCTATGACCTGTCAATCCTTCGCTTTGGTAAGTGAATTCATTATAGGTGATAGGGGGTGCGAATTTTGTCAAAATCGGGGATGGGTGTCCCAGAATTTCTCGTAAGCATTCGACATTTCTTTTTTATATTATGTAAACTCAGTTTTCTTCATTCTTTACATGAAGAGCATTCATCATCCTTTTCAGTTCTTTGAGGGGAAGCTGTCCCGGTGCAGAAGCCTCCCCTACAGTGCCGAAGGTCACACAGGAACCGAAGTTTTCTCCTGCAATACGGCTTATCATTCCTTCTTCTCCCATGGCCATGGAAATCAGCGGTTTCTCTGTGAAATTCTCCGCCATATCGCTGGTTGCCTGCATAATGGCCGCCACATCGGCAAATTCTTTTGGCATCACTGCCATTTTCAGGATGTCTGCGCCGGTCCTGTCCATGATCCGAAACCGTTCCAGCAAAAGCTCCCTGGCATCTGTTTTCTGAAAATCATGAGAAGATCCAATGACCAGGGCATTTTCCTGATGAAGGCTCCGGATCAGCTTCACCTTTTCCTCCTCGTCTCCGAAGATTTCCACATCAATAAAATCAGCTTTTCCTGTCTTTGCAGCTCCGAGGAGTAAGTTTACATAACTCTCTGTCGAAATCTGTATCTTTCCGCCTTCCTTTTTGGTGCGAATGGTAAATATCAGGGGGATTTGGCCTAAAATGTCGGAAAGCGCGTTCAAAACTTCCTCTGTTTCTTCTTGGTCTG
>DXXQ01000195.1 GCA_019416265.1 Clostridiales bacterium
CAGGCTGTTAAAGGTTCTTGTAAAAGCATCTACAAATGGAATGACTTTAGGGCCTACATTGTCCCAATTGATTGCGGCATATATTCTTTCCAGGCCATGGTTGATGCCATCGGCCATATACTTTCCAAGGCCTTCCCAGTCCTTTGCTTTAATCAACTCTGCAAGTTTGCTTACTGAATCACTAATCTGGTCAATGACGGTACTTCCTTCTGCAAGATTTCCGTAATCCACATTTCCTATCGCATCCGAAATTCCGCCTCCTGAGAAATCAGGAGTTATGATTCCATCACTGGCAGCTTCCTGCAGTTTGCTGTATTTATTAATCTCGTCTAAAGGACTTAGATATCCTTTTGCTGCTTTTTCTGCTTCTTTTGTCGCGTCTGCAACCTTTTCTGTGGAGTCCGCGAGATTATCGGCTCCCTGGGCTGCAGTATCATAACTGTTCCCAAGGGTTGGTATAGTAGATACCCCCGCTTGAGAATTTCCTGTTTTTCCGGATGATTTTTTCCCTGTAATCAGCTCTGTAAAAGCTTTAAATGCATTTGCCGCCGTTGCCAGTTTTGCAAGAAGAATATTAATCCCTTTTATAATCGGCGTAAACAGATTGATGAACCCTTGTCCTATCGTTGCTTTAAAACTGTCAATCTGTAATTTCAGGATGCGTGTTTGATTCGCCCATGAATCTGATGTGCGAATAAAGTCTCCCGCTGCAGTATCAAGCTGCTGAAGGACAAATTTGTACCGCAGCGATACTTTCTCCTGTTCTGTCATGGCTGAGGTTGTTTTTCCAATTCCATTCGCAAGTGCAAACTCATCCAACGCAGTCTGCGTCATAACCACGCCCAGCTCTTTTAAGGATTCTGTTTCCCCGGTAAAGACTGATTTTAACTTTGTGTAGGCTTCATCCTGGGTGATATTATAAAAAGATGCCACATCACCAGTGAGCTGTGTCAGCGTCGTAGACATTTCCAAAGCTTCCGCTTCCGTAAATTTAAAAGACTTTGCCATCGCTCCGAATGTTCCCGCATAACGTTTTGCCATGGTTTCTGAAAGTCCGGCTGTTATGGCAGCATTTCGCGCAAATTCATTCACTTTTTGTGACATCGTGGTAAAAGTGGAATCAACAACGTTCTGCACTTCTTCCAGATCCGATCCCAGTTCTATACACTCGCTTCCGAATTTTGCAATTTTTCCTATCGCAAAAGCCGCGGCAATTGCTGCGCCAGCTTTCTTTGCCATGCTTCCAATCTGAGAAATCTGTTTTGACAGTTTTCCCTCAATATCTGCAATCTGTCCTGCAATCATCCTGCTGCCATTCTTTATGCCGGTTGTATTCACCCTCGTATCGATAACGATAGTTCCGTCTGCTGCCATTTTTTCACCTCTTTTCTTTTCCAAAGAGCTTGTTCAGTGCATCTTTTTCTTCTGGTGCACGTTCTTCCTTTTTTACATTCAAGTCAATAAGCGTTTTGTTTTTCCTATAAAATTCTTTCTCCCATTTTTCCATTTTTTTATGCTTCAGTTTTTTCTGGCGGATGCTCAGAACCTGCGAAAACAGACTCTCGCCTATCTCCATATACAGCCCCATAAAAGTCCACCAGTGCATATACTCCATCGCACGGATTTCTTTACCAGCAACTTTGTTTACCGCTGGTATGATTATCCCCGCGTCTTTTTCCCAATCCATGAGTTTTACCGGATTCTTTTCCTCTCCGATATCCATAAAATCAATAAACTGCAGTGCGATTTCCACTGCTTCCTGCGCATTTTCGACAGGTATATCCTCATAGTTCCTGTAAAAAATCCTGAGAACCACCTGCGCCTTGTCTGTCTCGCTCAATTCCTCATCATCCAGCGCAATAAGTATGTCTATGATTGCCCGATAGTCTGAACGTATTGCATACTGTTTTCCCTGTATCTCTACAGAATCAGGAAGCGCCCATGTATTTGTCATTTCGTATATTTCTCTGTGTATTTTTCGATCATCTGTTTGCTTTTTTTGGCGCGGGCTTTCACCTCTTTGGCAATAAAATCAGTGATGATTCCAAAAACATATACTGCGTATACATTCCCATTTGGCATAATCGCTAAAGGCGAATTGTATTTAAACAATGTTTCTGCTGCGCTTTCCCCGAGCAAAAACTCCATCTGGTTCCGAATTTCTTCATTTACTTTCCATATTTCGCCAGCTTTTCCTGTTTTGAGTTTTTCCGAGATCTCCTGCATCCGTTTACCCGCAATGTCGCACCTTCTTTCAAGGTCTATGTCTGCCGGGTTAAAGTAAAAGTACCCCATAGTTTCTCCGGAAGCGCTGCGTACTTCAATCTTTTCTCCAATATCCGCTGTGATAATCCTTGCCATAATCATTCCTCCATAAATTCAAAAGAGGATGCCCGTTCGACATCCTCATACACTGTTTATTTATAGCGCCTCTGACGGAATTTCTCCTTCTGTAAATGTAGGGCTTCCGGACGCAAGAGATGTAGCTGCAACATAACCTTTTGTCCTCTTTCCGTTCTCCATCACCTGGAAAGGAATGTTGACGCCTTCTGTTCCTCCGCCGTAGCTCTGGGGCTTCACCATGACTTCCTGTACGTATGCAAGGTGGTTTTTCGCTTCTGTATCTTCAATGATCAGTTCCAGCATCAGAGTTTTACACTCATCACCTTTTAATCTTCCCAAT
>DXXQ01000196.1 GCA_019416265.1 Clostridiales bacterium
CAGGTGATCGTATGTCTGGCGGACAAACTGATCCGGGAGACAGAAAGAGTCAGCCTTTTGCAGAGGTATCAAAAAGCCTTTCGAAATCCGGTGGTGAAGCCGGCTATCAAAAAAAGCTATGACATTTGCTGCCGTCTGGTAAAGGAGTATGAGGAGAGGACAGGTGAGAAACTTTATGCAGACGATTTACCTGAATAACGCGGCAACTTCCTGGCCAAAGCCCAAGGAGGTAGGCCGTGCAATGGAAAAAGCCCTGAGAAGCCTTCCCGGAAGCGGAAACAGGGGAGGAATCAAAAGCTTTGATGTGTTTGCACAGGTTCGCAGGGAGCTGGCCCTGGTTTTCGGAGTCAGCAATCCTGAGCAGATCGCTCTGGGCTGCAGCGCAACCTGGGGACTGAATCAGGGGATTTTCGGTTATCCCCTGGAAAAGGGGGACTGTGTCCTGACCACCAGGGCAGAGCATAACAGTGTTCTGCGGCCGCTCCATGTGCTGAAGAAAAAAGGGATCCGCGTGGTTTCTCTTCCGGTAGGGGAGGACGGAAGAGTAAGCGAAGAAAGCTGGGAAAAAGGGCACAGAACCTTCCATCCGAAGCTTAGCATCCTTACTCATGGCTCCAATGTGACAGGAGCCGTCCATGACGGGGAAAGGTTTGCAGGGATAACAAGAGAATACGGAAGCGAGCTTCTTCTTGATGTTTCCCAGACAGCGGGATACATTCCCCTTGAACTGGAGAAATGGGGCGTTGCCATGGCTGTTTTTGCAGGACATAAATATCTTCTGGGGCCTCAGGGAACAGGGGGGATTTATGTGAGAAAAGACATCAGCCTTTCTCCTCATATAGTGGGGGGCACAGGTGTACTGGGCGATTTGAAAGAGATGCCGGAGCAGATGCCTCTTCATCTGGAGGCAGGGACAGGGAATGAGCCTTCCTATTACGGTCTTCTGGCGGCCCTTTTGTGGAGCAGGGATCATCCTCTTGACAGGGAAAAGCCGGATGTTCTGGCCGAAAGCTGCAGAAGAAGGCTGGAGGAGCTGGGCTGTGAGGTGATCCGGCCCATAGGAGAATGTACGCCTGTAGTGTCTTTTACTGTGCCCGGGTATACGCCTGAGGAGACAGGAGATATCCTGAGCGGTTCCTATGATATTATCTGCCGTGTGGGACTTCACTGTGCGCCGGACATTCTGGAAGATATCCGAAAGCCCCGGGGCAGCGTGCGGCTGAGCTTCTCCAGATTCTCCACAAAGGAGGAGCTGGATATTGTGCTGGAAGCCGTAGAAGCCATGAGAGAAAGTCTTTGAGGGCGAAAATATGGAATTTAGATGTCAGAAAACGGAAAACTGTTTTGCGTCGGCGAGAACCTTTGAATATGAACTTCCCATTACCGGAAAAGAACTGACAGGATTTCTGGAAGGATGGGAGATAAAAGAGAATCATAAATTCCGAAGACCTGTTTTTTCCGCAAAAAAAGGAAAGCTGGAGATTAAGGGAATCCTTGCTGCGCATATTATAAAAATCAATTATACAGAAGAAAACTGGGAGAGGGAAAAGGGGGAGTTGGAAGCATGGATGCACAACCTGTAAAAACCGTCATAGGAGAGACAAAAAGTGTCTGCCCGGAATGTCTGAAGGTGATTTCCGCAAGAAAAGTGGATACAGGAAAAGGAATTTATCTGGAAAAAAGGTGTGAAGACCATGGGGAGTTTCGCACTCTGATCTGGGAGGGGAGCAGGGAGAGCTACGAAAAATGGGGAGCCAATATTCAGCCTGCTGACAGGATGGGTTCGGCTAAGCTTGTAAAAGACGGATGTCCTTACGACTGCGGACTGTGTCAGGCCCATGAAAGAAGGGGCTGCTGTGTCCTTCTGGAATTAACCACCAGATGTAATCTTCACTGTCCGGTCTGTTTTGCAGAGGCTGGAGAGGGCAGAGGAGGGGATACGCCTCTGGAGATCCTGGCAGAGCAGATGGACATTTTGATGAGCCACGGCGGCCCGTTTAATCTCCAGCTTTCCGGAGGAGAGCCTACGGTGAGGGATGATTTGCCGGAAATTATTCAGATGGGAAAGGAAAAGGGATTTACTTTTTTTCAGCTGAATACAAACGGACTGCGGCTTGCAGAGGAAGAAGGCTATGCTGCGAAATTAAAAAAGGCGGGGCTTTCCTGTGTGTTCCTTCAGTTCGATGGTCTCAATGACCAGGTGTATGAAATTCTAAGGGGAAGACCTCTCCTTGATATAAAAAGAAAGGCAGTGAAGGCCTGTGAAGAGGCGGGGCTTGGGGTGATTCTGGTACCTGTGATCACACCGGGAGTGAATGAAGACCAGGTGGGAAGTATCCTGAAATTTGCCATCAGCCATATGCCCGCTGTGAGAGGGGTACATTTTCAGCCTGTGAGCTATTTCGGAAGATGTGTGGAGGCCCTGGGAAGCTACAGGATTACCATTCCGAAGCTTTTGAGCCTTATGGAGGAGCAGACGGAGGGAATGATAGCGGCAGAGCACTTCACCGGAGGAAATGCCACGAACCCTTACTGTACGTTACAGGCCAATTATCTGCGCCAGCCTGACGGCCATATGCAGCCCATGCTTCACGGCACAGCCAGAGCTTATGCCACCTCCGAGCAGGCCCGCAAGTTCGTGGAAAGCCAGTGGCAGGGCGCAACAGGCAGTATGGATGAGAAAGAATGCTGCTGTTGTGAAGAGAGCGCTGGAGGAGAATGCTGCTGTACAGAAGTGCCTGAGCAAGAACAGGGCTGCTGTTGTGAAGAGAGCACTGGAGGAGAATGCTGCTGTACAGAAGCGCCCGAACAAGAACAGGGAGGCTGCTGCTGCGGAGAGAGTACAGCGCAGATGCAGCTTGACACCTCATCCTTAGATGAGTTTCTGGCGAATCTTCATAATAATACTTTTGCAGTGTCAGGAATGCTTTTTCAGGATGCCTGGAATCTGGATCTTGACAGGCTGAAACGGTGTTATATTCTGGAGACGGACAGCCGATACGGAATGGTTCCGTTCTGTGCGTACAATCTTACCGGAAAGGATGGGAGATCAATATACAGATGAAACCTGTGAAACTGGAACAGTGGATGAAAGCGGCAGAAGGGATGGAGAATCTGAACAGAGAAGCCATTGGCAGTATGCAGCTGAAAAAAATCAACCGTCTTTTAAAACGGGAGAAGGAACGGGGAGGTTTTTACAAAAATCTTCCGGAAAGAATCGAAAATCTGGAAGAATTCAGAAGCCTTCCTTTTACAACCCAGGAGGATCTCTTGGAAAAGGGGGCGTCCTTTGTCCTTATCAGCCAGTCGCAGATCCAGCGTGTACGAACTCAGGAAACCTCGGGAACAACGGGAAGGGCGAAGCGCATTTATTACTCGGCAAAGGACAATGAACGCACAGTTACTTTTTTTCAGGCAGGGCTTTCGGAGCTTGTCTGCCCCGGTGAAAAAACACTGATCTGTATGCCTTTTTCCGGAGGCTGGGGGCTGGGGGAACTGATCGCAGAGGCGATCAGGCGAATCGGCGCCCTGCCTCTGGAAGGAGGAGTGGGAAAAACCTATGGGGAGCTTCTTGAAATTCTTCGAAGGGAGAAGCCGGAGACCTTTGTGGGAATGCCGGTACCCCTTCTTTCCCTTCTTCGGCTGGAAGAAAGGTGCAGTATAAAGCGGGCCCTGATCAGTGCGGATTTTTGTCCGGATACCGTATGCAGAGAAATCGAAAATCTGCTTGGAACCAGGCTTTATCCCCATTACGGATCCAGGGAAATCGGTCTTGGAGGTGCTGTTACCTGTCAGGCATTTGAGGGGATGCATATTCGGGAAAACGATATTTATCCCGAAATTATAGATAAAGAAGGAAGAGTCCTTCCTGACGGAGAGTGGGGAGAGCTGGTGATCACGACAATGGAAGCGGAGGCTATGCCCCTGATCCGGTACCGCACAGGGGACAGGACAAGAATCCTGAAAGAACCCTGTCCCTGCGGAAGCTGTATCACAAGGATCGACCGGTTGAGGCGAATGGGGAAAGAAAATCCCATGGAGGAGCTGGACGAATTGATTTTCAGAGAAAAAAATGTCATCGATTATCAGGGGATTCTGAAAAACGGAGAAATATATATCAAAGGCTATAAAAAGGAAGAGACGGAAGTTTCGGGACTTCCGGAAAAAATCGGTGAATATCCCCTTCGTTTTGAATGGACAGAGGTAAAGGAGAGGTTTACACCCTGTTATCCGGCGAAAAGGAGACTGCTGACGGGGGAAGAATTATGACGAAGATGCATTGTATTACAAGAATCAATATACAGGGGGCAGATACCACTTCCAAGGTGTGCTTCGGGAAAGGAGTGGCACAGCTTCTGAAGGGAATTCAGAAGCATCATTCCCTGAACCTTGCCACGAAGGAAATGGGAATGGCATACAGTAAGGCATGGACGATCCTTAAAAGTGCAGAGGAGGCGCTGGGCATCCAGCTTCTCTACCGTATGGGAGGAAACGGTTCTGTGCTTACGAAGGAGGGGGAGGAGCTCCTGGAAGTATACGAGGAAGCAGAAAAGGCTGCGCAAAAAGCAGCAGTGGAGGTTTTGCGAGAGCATTACGGAAAGGAGATTTTTTGAATAAAATCCTGCAGGCGTTAGAGCGGGAGGACTCCGTTCTGATTACAGATTTTGATAAAACACTGACGCTGGCGGGAAGCTCTTTAAACAGCGTCGGACATATTCTGGGAAAAGAAGGCGGATTTTACACAGGGAGGAACCGTCTGTTTGAAAAATACGGCTGGTGCAGAACTGCGTCGAAGGAACAGGCTTTGGAGGCTTATGAAACCGCAGAAAGATGGTGGAAGGCCCAGATGGAGCTTTTTCTTCTCTGGGATGTACCGGAAGAAGCGCTGAAAAAGACGGCAGAAAGCCTTTCTCCCAGAAAAGAATTAATTTTTTTGGTAGAAAACTGTAAAAAAAACAAAAAATTTGTATGGATTGTATCCGCTGGACTGGAAAATGTGATACAATACTGGTTAGAGTATCATCAGATTTCACAGGAAGGGATCAGAATTCTGGCAAACCGTCTGATTTATGAGGGCGGACATCCAAAGGGATACGGGGAACTGATCACGGACTGGAACAAAAAAGAGAAATTCAGAGCAGCCTGGGAAAAGCAGGGAGCAAAAGGTTTTCCCGTATTTCTGGGAGACAGGCCGGTGGATTTGGATTTATGGAGCCCCGGCATCAGCTTTCTGGTCGGGGACTGCAAGGGAGAAACCATAATACAAGGAGGCAGCAAAAATGAAATTGATCAAGACAACAGAAGCGGCAGGACAGGTACTTTGTCATGACATTACACAGATCATCAGAGGAGTGACAAAGGATGCGCGCTTCCGCAAGGGACACATCGTGACGGAGGAAGACATTCCCGTATTGTTGAGTCTTGGAAAGGATCATTTATATGTATGGGAAAAGGATGATTCCATGTATCACGAAAACGAGGCAGCAGAGATTTTGTGCAAGGTCTGTATCAACGACAACATGGAGCCTTCTGAGGTAAAAGAGGGAAAAATTGAACTGAAAGCAGGATGCGACGGTCTGTTCCGCGTGGATGTGGAGCGTCTTGCAGAGGTGAATGAAATAGATGAAGTGATGATTGCCACAAGGCACACCAATACGCCGGTGAAGGCAGGAGACAAGCTTCTGGGAACAAGGGTGATTCCTCTTGTTATAAAAAAAGAAAAGATGGAGCTGGTGAAAAAGGCAGCAGGAGATACTCCGCTTTGTGAGCTCCTTCCTTACCGTCACTTAAAAGCGGGAATCATCACAACAGGAAATGAAGTATTTTATGGAAGAATTCAGGATACCTTTACGCCTGTCGTTGTAGAGAAGCTGAAGCTTTACGGAATTGAGGCAACAGAGCACGTGGTTCTGGGAGATGATAAAGAAAAGATCACAGAGGCGATTCTTGCCCTGAAAGAAAAGGGCTGTGATGTGATCGTGACGACAGGAGGCATGAGCGTAGACCCTGACGACCAGACTCCGGGAGCCATTAAGGATACAGGCGCAAGGGTGGTTTCCTATGGAGCGCCGGTTCTTCCGGGAGCCATGTTCTGTCTGGCATATTTTGAAGACGGAACTACGGTGATGGGACTTCCCGGCTGTGTTATGTATGCAAGCTCCACGATTTTTGACCTGGTACTCCCCCGTGTAGCGGCAGGCGTACCTGTAACAAGAAAGGATATTGCCCATATGGGCCACGGAGGTCTTTGTCTTGGCTGTAAGACCTGTCATTATCCGGCATGCAGCTTTGGGAAAGGAGTATGATCATGAGTATATTCGGGGAAATCAAAAACTGCCGGGGGAAAAGGGCAGTGACAGCAACGCTGATCGACGGTGAGACAGCAGGGGAAAAGCTTCTTCTGGCAGATGGGGAGCTTGTGTGGTCATCGGGCGAGGGTTTTTTATCCGGCTGCCTGGACAGTCTGAAGGAAGCTGCGGAAACAGGAATTCAGGAAATAGATGGAAGACAGGTTTATTTTGACTGTATTTCTTCCCGGAAAAAGCTGATTATCTGCGGGGCAGGCCATGTTTCCATGCCGATCATCACCTTGGGCAAAATGCTGGGATTTCATGTTACGGTTCTGGAGGACCGTCCCTCTTTTGCAGATAATGCAAGAAAGGCAGGAGCAGATGAAGTGATCTGTGAGAATTTTGTGGATGGTCTTTCGCAGACAGAAGGAGGAACAGATTCTTATTTTGTGGTTGTGACAAGAGGACACAGATACGATGAAATCTGTCTGGGAGAAATTCTGAAAAAGAAATATGCCTATGTGGGGATGATGGGCAGCCGCGCCAGATCCGCCATTGTCAAGAGAAATCTTGTGGAGCTTGGTTTTCCGACGGATCAGGTAGAAGAAGTGCATACGCCCATTGGCCTTAACATTGCGGCAGAATCTCCGGAAGAGATCGCAGTTTCCATTATGGGAGAGATCATAGCTCACAGAAACAGCAAAAAACGCAGCTTTGGTTATCCGGATGAATTTCTGGATGAGGTTCTCAAGCTGGAAGAAGAGGGAATGGAGGCAGTTCTCTGTACGATTATCAGGAGAAGGGGATCTGCGCCTCGTGAAGTGGGGACCAAGATGCTTGTCCGTACAGACGGACAGATGATCGGAACCATCGGAGGAGGCTGCATGGAGGCAGCCGTGCGCACCAGGGCCCTTCATATGCTCAGAAGCGGAGAAACACATCCTCAGATCTGTAACGTAAACATGACGGCAGCAGATGCGGAAGACGAAGGAATGGTATGCGGCGGAAATATTGATGTGTGGCTGGAAATACTGAAATAACACTGATTGGATTCAGCAGCCGAAACGGGCAGACAACCCTATATACAGGATTGTCTGCCCGTTTTTTTCATTAAAAGAAGTACCTGAAAGAATTTAGTTTTCAGCCATGTAATAGGCAAAATACCCTTTTTCGGTGATTTCAGCCATTTGCTCTACCTCGTCTGTTCGGATTTCAGAGGAGAGGATCCGGGAGCCGTCCCACTGGACGCAGGTACCGCAGCTGCTGCTCAGATCCCGTGGGACCGGCATGATTCTTGCAGAATAGCCCTTGGCGTCACACAGCTTTTTGAAGCGGATGGCTCCGTAATGGGAATAGAAAGTTGCTATATATTTCATTTTTTGAATACCAGCTTATATTCGCCGTTTGTTTCAGTCACTACAGCTTCATAGCCCTGGCTCTGGGCATAACGACTGGTGTTTTCTTTAGCTGCGTGGTTATCAACCAGCATTTCATAGCGCGCTTCCTTAGAAGCCATAGCCTTGCGC
>DXXQ01000197.1 GCA_019416265.1 Clostridiales bacterium
ATATGTTCAATATTTAATATGTTCATAAATACCTCGTGAATTCATTTTAGGAAAGCACTTAAGCTTCTTTCTTTTCAAAACTTTTCAGCCAGTTGGATTTCAGATAATAAACGGTAAATGAAATGGAACTCAGCGTCCAGGTCAGCGGATACGCCCAGAATACCACCTCGATTTCCGGAATAATACTCGTTGCAACCGTTATATAGATCACTCGTATCATACACCAGCAAACCAGCATTACGCACATTGGCACCACTGCCTTTCCCGCTCCCCGGAACAATCCCGCCATACAGTGAGAATAGGCAAGAAGAAAATAGAACAATGTAACCGTACGCGCCTGTCGTACGCCAAAGGATATCACTCCCGGGTCACTGTTAAATCCGGAAATAAGAACAGGAATCGTAATATAAATAATGATCCCCACCAGTTCCGCAAGAAGAAGGCTGGTCACAACGCCGAATCTTGCTCCTTTTTTTACACGGTCGATTTTTCTTGCCCCGAGGTTCTGACTGATAAAGGTCGTAAGGGACATGGAAAAACAGGTAATGGGCAAAAATCCGAAGCCTTCTATTTTTGAATATGCGCCGCAGCCTGCCACCGCCATCTTTCCGAAGCTGTTGATGTTGGACTGCACCACTACATTTGCAATGGAAATCACAGAGTTCTGGATTCCTGTCGGCAGACCGTTGCTGATGATCTGACGGAGCATTTTCCTGTGAAGCCGGATTTTTCGAAGATGTACCCTGTATTCTTCCGGACTCTTTTTTGTGAGACGGTAAAGGCAAAGACCTGCACTGGTAAACTGGGAAATAATGGTTGCAAGAGCCGCAGACCCTACTCCATAGTGAAATACTCCCACAAAAACAAGATCAAGTATAATATTAAGTACAGAGGAAACAATCAGGTAGTACAACGGGTGACGGCTGTCCCCCACAGCCTGCAGAATCCCCACAAAATTATTGTAAAGGACAAATGCCAGCGACCCCAGAAAGTAAATCCGGAAATAAAGAACCGAATTCACCAGTACATCTGCCGGAGTCTTCATCCAGATCAGTATTTTCGGAGCCATAATAAGCCCAATGACAGTCAGAAGAATTCCAGAAACAATTCCGAACCCCACTGTGGTATGAATCGCATCCTGCAGCTCCTGCTGTCTCCTCGCACCGAAATACCGGGCTATCACAACTCCGGCTCCCACTGCTATCCCGTTAAAAAATCCCACAAGGAGAAAAATCAGGCTTCCCGATGAGCTGACTGCTGCCAGGGCATCGCTTCCCAAAAAATTCCCTACGATCAGGGAATCGGCTGTATTATATAACTGCTGAAACAGATTTCCCAGAAACAACGGAATTGCAAATCCCACGATTTTTTTCCAGATTACCCCTTCTGTCAGCAATGTTTTAGATTTTACACCAGACATAAAAACACCCTCCACAAAAGTTTATATGATATCAGACCTGCATATCTTCCCTGCTGCGCGGGAATTTTTTCAGATAATAAATGATAAACAGGACTGCGGTAATGCTCCAGGACACCGGATAGCTGCACATAATGGTGTCGATTCCCGGAATCATCCGTCCCACAGTGAACAGCCAGATCAGACGCAGGGAGCACACACCGCCGCAGGTAAGAAGCATCGGTACCAGTACCTTGCCTGCCCCGCGAAGAGCGCCTGACAAAATCCCCACAATCACAAAAATAGAGTAAGCAGGCAGCATGAACCGAATCATATGTACGCCAATCTCAATCACCTTTTCGTCTGTTGTAAAAAGGCGGTAGATGACCTCTCCTGCCAAAATAAGGGAGACGCTTATTACGGCAGCGCTGACAAAGCTCATTGCCAGACAGACTTTTACGCTCTTTCTCATTCGGGCAAATTTCCCGGCGCCGTAGTTCTGCCCCACAAAGGTGGTAATGGCAATACTGAAGGCATTGATGACCATCCAGAAAATAGCGTCAATCTTTGCCAGAGTTCCCCATGCGGCCACAGTATCTGTTCCCAGTCCGTTAACAAAAACCTGAATCACAAGATTGGAGATTCCATACATAACAGACTCCATTCCTGCAGGAACGCCGATTCTTAAAATAGATTTCAGGCTCTTTCCCTGAAATTTCACTTCTCTTGGAACAAGACGGTAAATTTCCCTTGTCCTGATCAAAAGCCACACCACGATTCCCGCACTGACTGCCTGAGACAGAATCGTTGCCACGGCCACGCCTGCCACTCCCATATCAAACGCCACTACAAATACCACATCGAGAATGATATTTAAGATACAGGTTACGATCAGCACATAAAGAGGACGCTTGGAATCCCCCACTGCACGAAGAATACCGGAGCCCATATTATAAATAAGATTAAAAATCATTCCGCAGAAATAAATATACAGATAAGTAATGGAATCTGCCATAATATCCTTCGGTGTATTCATCCACTGAAGCACAGGTTTTGAAAGCCCAATCCCAACAATTGTAAGGACAATCCCTCCTGCTATGGAAAAGGCAAACGCTGTATGAAGCGTCACCCGAACGTTCTTCTCATCCCTGGCTCCGTAAAACTGGGAAATAATAACTGCAGCCCCCGAGGAAAGCCCTACAAAAAATCCAACCAGAAGGTTTACCATCTGACTGGCAGAGCCTCCTACAGCAGCCAGAGCCTGTTTTCCCACAAAACGCCCTACAACCACTGTATCTGCCGTATTATAAATCTGCTGAAAAAAAGTCCCGAATACAATGGGAAAGAAAAACAGCAGCAGCTGTTTCCAGATTACCCCCTCCGTAATCTGATTCCTCTTCTCTATAGGTTTCTCTTTCATTTCCTGTTTCCTTCTCCTTTATGATCTCAAAATTATACGATCTCGGCATATCTCTCCTTTTTTGCTGCCCACCCCCGGCAGCAAAAAAAACAGGTGCCTCACAAATGTGAAACACCCTGCTTTCAAATCGCTATTAGTCTTCTACTTTAACGATTTCTTTTTTGTTGTAGCTTCCGCAAGCTTTGCAAACTCTGTGCGGCATCATGAGAGCACCACATTTGCTGCATTTTACTAAGTTAACAGCGCTCATTTTCCAGTTTGCACGTCTTTTATCACGTCTTGCTTTAGAAGATTTATTCTTTGGACAGATGGACATTATGTTACACCTCCTTAAATTTACTAAATATATCACTGATAGCTGCCATGCGGGGATCTTTCGGCTCGTCAACGCATCCGCAGGGACCGTTGTTGAGATTTTTCCCACACTGGCTACAGATTCCTTTGCAGTCTTCTCTGCATAAAACCTTTAAAGGCCAGCTCATCAGCACCTCAAGATAGACCAACTGGTCCACATTCAGGTCCAAACCTGTGAGATAAGAACTTTCGTCCAGATCATTCACTCGCTCTTCATCCGTAAGCTTCATGTCGAGCTTCCTCATTATCTGCAAAGGAATATCAACAGGAACTTCTTCCAGACATCTGCTGCAGGGGATACCCACGGTAATCTTCCCTGTGGCTTCAATCTCAAGATTTCTGTCTCCTGTATTGGTGATGGTCAGTTCCACCGGCTCTTTCGCAAGCACCGGGAATGAACCCAACTGGAAGGTGATTGCATCCATCTCAAACGGGACTGTTTTCTGAATACGCTTTCCTTCACTGGATGAAATATCTGATAAATGTATCTGCATATTTTTCTCTCCTATCCACACTTTTTAAATTATACATACAGGTGTGGCATTTGTCAACGATATTTTCACCACTTTTTTGATAATTTTGTATTTCCTGTCGTACTTTGCCTGATGCAGCGTTCCAAATTCAGGATACAGTCCTGACCAATGGTTGATTTTACTTCATGCCTGTGTATTTTTTATCAGTATTATTTATTATCCTCTGCAATCTGACTGAGATAATATTCCTGCGCTTCATCAAGCAGAGGCTTTAAGGTTTCCTCTGCATACTGCTCTGTAGAAGGAAAGGCGAGGTCTTCTATAAAACTTGCATAATATTCATCAGCGTTTTTGCAGACCTTGTCTCCGATGGTATCATTGCCAAACTGAAATTCCTCACGAAGCTTTCCACTCATGAGTTCAAGTTCTATCTCTATTCTTCCATAATCCTCCATTTCCTCCTTAAAGGCATCATACGTAGTTCCACATTCTTTATAAAGAGCATCCAGCTTTTCAAAATTTGTAACTTCCTTTAAATATTTACTCTCTTCATCCATTACGGCATCAATTTCTTCTTCTGAGGGCAGTCTTCCGCTTTGTTTTGCATATTCATAAACCCGAAGTCCATTCTCCAAACTCCATCTCACAGCTTCCATGGCAGACTCTGTGTTTTCATATGACTCCTCATTTCTCAGCATATTCATAGCAAAATATGCTCTTAAATCCTCTGTGCCGCATACAGCTCCGTCTTTTTGTAATTTTTCGTGAAGTTTCTGCCTTTTTCTAATAGATTCCTTTATCTCTTCGTCACTAGCCATAATAAATTCTGAAGATTTCTCTTCTGTATCTTCATTGGGTACAGAGTCGGGAAAC
>DXXQ01000198.1 GCA_019416265.1 Clostridiales bacterium
GAATTTAAACGGACAGCCAACCGTCACGACTATGCCCTGAAGCCTTACGGAAAAACAGCTCTGGACGCCTTAAAGGCAGCAGGACTTGATGTGATTTCCGTTGGAAAAATCTTTGATATTTTTGACGGAGAGGGACTGACAGAATCCAATAAATCAAAGAGCTCCGTACACGGAATGGAGCAGACCATTGAGATTGCAAAGAGAGACTTCGAGGGATTATGCTTTACCAACCTTGTAGACTTTGACGCACTGTGGGGACACCGCCGTAATGTAGAAGGATATGCCAAGGAGCTGGAGAAGTTTGACAAAAATCTGGGAGAACTGCTTGGAGTGCTGAAAGAAGACGATCTTCTGATCATTACCGCAGACCACGGAAACGATCCGACCCACACAGGTACGGATCACACCAGAGAAAAAGTACCATTTGTGGCATATTCCCCATCAATGAAAGGATGCGGAAAACTGGAAAACACAGACACCTTCGCTGTGATCGGAGCAACCATTGCCGACAACTTCGGTGTCAGCATGCCGGAGGGAACCATCGGTTTCTCCCTTTTGGACAAGCTGATCTGAGACAAGCGGATAAAAATGAACCCCTGCAAGCCATGTGAAGGCAGGATATAAGAGAGGAAAATTATGGATAAAAAAGAAATTTTAAGCAAAGTAGATCACACCTTATTGACACAGACAGCAACATGGGAGGAAATCCGTCAGATTCTGGACGACGGAATCAAATATCAGACAGCGTCTGCCTGCATTCCGGCTTCCTATGTAAAACAGAGCGTGGAATATGTGGACGGAAAGCTTCCGATCTGCACAGTTATCGGTTTCCCCAACGGATACAGCACAACTGCAACAAAGGTGTTTGAGACAAAGGATGCTATTGCAAACGGTGCGGAAGAAATCGATATGGTCATCAATATGGGACTGTTAAAAGACAAAAAATATGACGAGATCGAACAGGAAATCCGCAGCATTCATGAAGCATGTAACGGAAAAATCCTGAAAGTCATCATCGAAACCTGTCTTCTCACAGAGGAAGAAAAGGTGAAAATGTGCGAAATCGTAACAAAAGCGGGAGCTGAGTATATCAAAACTTCCACAGGCTTCTCCAAGGCAGGCGCGACTTTTGCAGATGTAGAGCTGATGCGTAAGCATGTGGGACCAGAGGTTAAAGTAAAAGCGGCAGGAGGAATCTCATCTCTGGAAGATGCGGAAGAATTCATCCGTCTGGGCGCTGACCGTCTGGGAACCAGCCGTATTGTCAAAATTATTAAAAATACAGACGACGGATCCGGATATTGATCACAGTTTTTTAAGAAAAGCCATACATTCCCTTTAAACGGGGGATGTATGGCTTTTTTTTAACCGAGAATGGCAGAATCATTGGAAAATTCTTTTCCGCTGGCTTTTTCAAACTGGTCAAGAAGATCCTTGACTGTAAGCTTCTTTTTTTCTTCTCCCTCGATGTCCAGAATAACCTTTCCATCCATCATCATAATCAAACGGTTTCCATGGCGGATGGCATCTTTCATATTATGGGTGATCATCAAAGTGGTGAGATGGTCGCGGTTTACGATCATGTCAGTAATCTCCAGAACCTTTGCTGCGGTTTTTGGATCCAGAGCTGCTGTGTGCTCGTCCAGAAGAAGGAGTTTTGGCTTCTGGAGAGTAGCCATCAAAAGCGTGAGAGCCTGACGCTGTCCTCCGGAGAGAAGACCGACCTTAGAGGTGAGACGGTCCTCCAGACCAAGTCCCAGTATTTTAAGGAGTTCTCTGTATTCCTCCCGCTCCTGTCTGGTGATCCCGGCGCGAAGAAAACGTTTTTTTCCGCGGCGTTTGGCAAGGGCGAGATTTTCCTCAATGCCCATGGTGGCGGCAGTGCCTGTCATGGGATCCTGGAAAACACGGCCCAGATAGGCGGCACGTCTATGTTCGGACAGTCGGGTCACATCTGTACCGTCGATCAGAATCTGTCCCTCGTCCACCGGCCAGGCGCCGGCAACAGCATTGAGCATGGTGGATTTTCCTGCTCCGTTTCCGCCGATTACGGTTACGAAGTCGCCGTCCTTTAACCGGAGGGAAAGATTTTTCAGCGCCGTCTTCTCATTGATGGTGCCGGGATTAAAGGTTTTGGATATATTTTTTAGTTCAAGCATTGGCGTTTCCTCCCTGTTTGGATCTCCTGGTAAAGTATTTGCCCTTCCAGTAAGGGAAGGCAAGGAACAGAGCCACAACAAGTGCGGAAAGCATCTTCAGAAGGTCGGTATCGATTCCCTGCCAGATAACAGTCTGAAGCACAAGATAGTAGAGGATGGAACCCAAAACTACGCTGACCATACGAAGGGCAAAGTTACGGAAAATACGTCCGAAGATGGCTTCTCCGATAATAACCGCTGCAAGGCCGATGACAATGGCACCCCTTCCCATGTTCACATCGGCAAAGCCCTGATATTGGGCAAGAAGGGCACTGGAAAGTGCAACAAGACCGTTTGAGATCATAAGTCCCAGAACCTTGCAGAAGCTGGTGTTGATTCCCTGTGCCCTGGACATATTGGGATTGCAGCCGGTTGCACGCAGGGAGCAGCCCAGCTCTGTTCCGAAGAACCAGTATAAAAGGGCAATGAGTACAAGAATCATAAGGGCGACGATCAGGATCGTATTCTGGGAAAGGGATACGCCCTTAACTCTTCTGAGAGAGACAAGAAGAGGATATTTATCAACATTGATTGCCTGGTTTGATTTCCCCATAATCTTCAGATTAACGGAATAAAGGGAAAGCTGTGTAAGGATTCCCGCAAGGATTGCCGGGATTCCCATAAAGGTATGGAACAATCCTGTGACAAGACCGGCAAGCATACCTGCAGCAGCTGCGGCCAGCATGGAAATCCATACATTATAGCCGTTCAGCATCATCATAATACAGACGGCGCCGCCAGTACACATGGTTCCGTCCACAGTAAGATCCGCAATATCGAGAACGCGGAAGGTTAAATATACGCCAATTGCCATGATTCCCCAGATAAGACCCTGCGCAGCAGCTCCGGGAAGGGCATTGACCAAGTTCATGATATCCATGTTTTCCTCCTGATGAACGCCAAAAAGCGAGAAAAGACAGATGGCGTCTGATTTTCTCGCCCGGGCGTCTGATTATTTTTTTTATGATTCGGCAGCTGCCTCATCTGCACCGATCGCAAGATAATCGTCCGGAACTGTGATTCCCAGTTCTTTGCAGATATCTGCGTTATATTTTTTTGTGAAATTCGGGGCATACTCTACAGGCATGGTTGAAATATCCTCACCCTCACCGAGAATGCGCGCAGCCATTTTTCCTGTGGAAACGCCGAGATCATAGTAGCTGATGGAGAGGGTGGCAACACCGCAGCCGGAGCAGATACCCTCTTCTCCTGCGATAACCGGAACCTTTGCCGGAAGGCAGATATTATTGATGATCTCTGTGTTGGAAGCGGCTGTGTTATCTGTCGGAACGTAAATTACATCACTTTCGGAGGCGGCAGTGGATGCCACAGAAGAAAGATCGTTGGAATCTGAGAATGCGTAATATTCACAGGTGTATCCAAGCTCTTCCAGAGCAGCCTTGACTGTGTCTACCTGATACTGGGAGTTGGCTTCTGCAGAGCAGTAGAGAAGACCTACATTTTTGGCATCAGGGAAAAGCTCGTTAAGCATGGCAGCCTGTTCTTCCAAAGGAGCAAGGTCGGAAGTACCGGAGATATTTCCTCCTACTGTGCCGTCAAAATCATCAAGGCCCAGCGCAACGCCGTATTCTGTAACGGCAGTACCGAGAATCGGGATGTCGGATGTTCCGGAAGCGGCTGCCTGGAGAGCAGGTGTTGCATTTGCAAGGATTAGATCAACACCATTGGAAACAAAGCTGTTGATAATGGTGGAGCAGGTGTTGGTATCTCCCTGGGCGTTTTGTTCGTCAAAGGTGACCCCGTCGCCAAAGGCTTCCGTAAGAGCATCCTTAAATCCTTGAGTTGCTGCATCCAACGCCTCATGCTGAACAAGCTGACAGATACCTACCTGATAAGTTTTTTCTTCTTTTGCGCTTACAGGAATGGCAGTCATTCCCGCGGTCATGGAAGCGGCAAGTAAAAGAGCTAACATTTTTTTCTTCATTTTCATTTCCTCCTTGTATATCTTTTTTAAATAATAGGACTTTTTAAGATTACTTTTGCAATATAGCACTTTGAAACTTTAAAGTCAAGAAGCTAAAAGCATTTTTTTGAAAAAAGTAAAATTTCTTTATGCTTTTTTCATAATTGGAAAACTTGCTATCTGAAAGGGGGAGTGATAGAATTGTCCCATAAGAAAAGTGTGTGAGGATGATATGACAATTCAGCGAAAACTCTTAACCTATCAAATCTCAAATGGCAAAGCAGAAATTCCGGTTGAAATCAAACGCTCCGGCAGAAAGACGCTGGGGCTTGAGGTGAAGTCCGACGGAACTGTACTTGCCCGGGTTCCCCTAAAGCTTACAGATGGAGAAGTCATAGAATTTCTGGAGAAACACAGCGACTGGATCGCGCGGAAAGTGTTTCAGGTACAGGAACGAAAAGAAAAGAATGAGACGGCACATATTGTTCCGGCAAAAGACCTGACTTCGGAAGAAATAGAGAAAATCAAAGACAAATTTTATCAAAAAGTGCGTTTCTACAGTGAAAAAATGGGAGTTACCTTTGGGAAGATCACGATCCGGAATCAAAAAACACGCTGGGGAAGCTGTTCTTCCAAAGGAAATCTGAATTTCAATTATCAATTGTATTATCTTCCGGAAGAACTGCTGGATTACGTCGTAGTCCATGAGCTGGCTCACAGGCGGCACATGAATCATTCCGGTGAATTCTGGAAAGAGGTAGAAGTCTATTACCCAAACTATCTCCAATGCAGGAAACGTCTGAAACAGATATGTATAGACAATAATGAAAAAGACAAAGGACGAGGTGATCAGAAAGAATGAAATTCACTAAAATAATTAAGAAGGTGATGCTTGTGCTTGCCCTGTTTTTGACCTATGTGATGATAGGGATCTTTGTTTCCTATGGGCGACATCCCAAAATCACAGAGGAAACAAAGAAAAATACAGATATCGACCGGTTTTATGAAACCGCCGAAAGCCCGGAACGGGCAGTGATAATTGAAAAAAACAAAGACGCTCTTATGCAGAGAGTCCGTCTGATCGAAAATGCACAGGAGGAGATCGTGCTGTCCACCTTTGCCTTTCATTCCGATAACAGCGGGAAAATAGTGATAGGCGCACTGAGGGAAGCTGCTGACAGAGGGGTTAAGATCAAGGTACTGGCAGATGGCTTTGAGAGCTGGGTGGCAATGGAATTTAATCCCTACTTCCACGCTCTGTCCTGTCACGAAAACATAGAGGTGAAGCTTTATAACAGGGCGAATCCCCTGAAACCGTGGACGCTGATGGGCCGTATGCACGACAAATACCTGATTGCAGACAGAAAGACCTATATGCTTGGTGGAAGAAACACCTACGATTATTTCCTGGGAGATTTCCCGGGACACAAGAATTACGACAGAGATGTGTTTGTCCACTGTGAAAATCCTACCTCTGAAAGCTCGGTGCAGGAGCTTCTGGACTACTTTGACAGGGTGTGGGAACTGGATGTATGCAGCGATTTCCACGAAAATGAAAAGCTGAACAAAAAGAAACCCGTTCAGGAAGCAGCAGGGGAAGCAAAAAAGTGCTACGAAGCATATCTGGCAGAAAATGAAAAAGAAATCAGAGATTCTGACTATTCAAAGAATACCTGTGAAACAGAAAAAATCGCTCTGATCTCCAATCCGATCCATACAGGAGCCAAGGAACCGGTTGCCTGGTATGAAATGGGAGAACTGATGAAGAGGGCTTCATCCAGGGTAAAAATCCATACGCCTTACATAATCTGCAATGATGTGATGTACAATACCTGGAGAGAGGTCGCACAGGCTGTGCCGGATTTCGCGGTTATGACCAATTCTGTGACAAATAACGGAAATGCGTTCGGCGCTTCCGATTACGAGAGACATAAAAAAGAAATTCTGGATACGGGAATCGATATCTGGGAATATGAAGGCGGAATATCCTACCATGGCAAAAGTGTTCTCATGGACGACGATATTTCCATGGTTGGATCATTTAATATGGATATGAGAAGCGCATATCTGGATACAGAGCTGATGCTTGTCATCCGCAGCAAAGAAGTCAACAGCCAGCTTGAAGCAAATCTGGAAGAATATGAGAAAGACTCCAGACAGGCGCTGGTAAATGGAGAGTATAACAATCCTCACAATATTGACCCTGCTCCCCTGAGCAAAAAAATGAAAAGAAGGATTTTTTTGATCGGAAGACTGCTGAACTGGGCAAGATTCCTCTTCTGATGAAAGGAGAAATTTAAGATGTCAGAGATTTATTATAATGGAACCATTCTTACAATGGACGAAGCCTGTCCTGAGGTGGAGGCTTTGCTTGTAAACAACGGAAAAATCGTAAAACGGGGCACAAAGGACGAAATTTTTGCCCGAAAAGAAAAAGATACAATCCTCCATGACCTGGAGGGAAAGACCATGCTTCCGGGATTTATTGACGGACACAGCCATTTCGCAGGGCTGGCAAATTCTCTGTCCCAGTGTGACCTGTCGGGAGCAAAAGATTTCGGAGATATGGTACGTCTGATGCGGACCTTTATTGAAGAAAACGAAATACCGAAAGGAGCCTGGGTATCGGGGACAAATTATGACCATAATTTTCTCGCTGAAAAGGAACATCCGGATAAAAAGGTGCTGGATGAAATCTCCACGGAGCATCCCATTGTGGTGATCCACGCTTCCTCCCATATGGGAGTGGCAAATTCTGCAGCCCTTCATGTACAGAAGCTCACAAAAGAGACAAAGGATCCAGAGGGCGGCCGCTACGGAAGAACCCCTTTGGGGGAGCTTAACGGATATATGGAAGAAAATGCCTTTGTACAGTTTAGAAATGCCATGCCGATGCCGGATCTTGAGACCCTGATGAAGCTCTTTAAGCGGGCGCAGGAGATTTATGCGAGCTATGGAATCACCACAGTTCAGGAAGGAATGGTGACAGCTCCTCTTATGGGGCTTTTGCAGTATGCCCGGAAGAGCCATGCTTTATATCTTGATCTGGCAGCGTATCTTGACCTGGAAAACTGCGGGGAGATTTCAGAGGAGCAGAAGGAATATCTGAACCGGTATCAGGGACACCTGAAAATCGGCGGATTCAAAATTTTCCTGGACGGTTCTCCCCAGGGCAGAACTGCCTGGATGAAGGAGCCTTATGAAGGCGCAGAGAACGGATACCGGGGATATCCCATAAAGACAGACGAACAGCTTTACAGTCTGATCCTGAAAGCTCTTGAGAAACGGCAGCAGCTCCTTGCCCACTGCAACGGAGACGCAGCAGCAGAACAGTATATAACACTGTTTGAAAAAGTAAAAAAAGATCATCCGGAGCTTGATACCCATCGTCCGGTGATGATTCATGCGCAGCTTGTACAGGAGGAGCAGCTTGAGCGGATGGCAGCCATTTCCATGATCCCCAGCTTCTTTGTTGCCCACACATATTACTGGGGAGATATCCATATTCAGAATTTCGGAATGAAGAGAGCCGGTAAAATTTCTCCTGCAGGAAGCGCCCGGCGTCTGGGTCTCCCCTTTACCTTCCATCAGGACAGTCCCGTACTGATGCCGGATGTGCTGAAAACAGTCTGGTGCGCGGCAAAACGTGTGACAAAAACAGGAGTTTTCCTTGATCAGCAGGAATGTATTTCCGTCAGGGAAGGTCTTAAGGCAGTGACAGTCAATGCAGCCTATCAATATGGGGAAGAAAAGACAAAAGGAACGATTGAGGAAGGCAAGCTTGCAGATCTTGTGATCCTGGAGAGAAATCCTCTGACGGTTCCCCTGGACGAACTACAGGAGATCAAGGTACTGGAAACGATCAAAGAAGGGGAAAGGGTCTACCATTACAGAGAAAGTCTTGACAAATAAGACTATTTTGGTTATAATTCAAACAAGTTAGTATAAGCTAATTTGTTGAAAAAGAAAACACCAAAAAAAGAGATGAGGTGGGAATGTGTTAGCCACAATTATCATTGTAATGCTGATCGCAGCCGCTGTAATAGCAGTTGTGATAAATCAGGTCAGAAAAATCAGAAGAGGAGAGCACGGATGCTGCGGAGACTGCAGCAGCTGTCACGGGCAATGCTTCTCTCAGTCAAAGAGAATTTCTGACTGAGAGAAACGCCATCGGCGGAGACTGCAGAAATGTGCAGAAGAAAATATTGCTTTCCAGCGCGTATTTTCCAGCGGGAATGTCGGAGGGCTCTCGAACCGGATTCTGAATAAAAAATAAAAAGAAGGAGATTACAGGATGGGATTTTCATTAGATGTAAGCGTACCGGTACTTACGGTATTTCTGCAGGGACTGATAAGCTTTTTCTCACCCTGCGTTCTTCCCCTTCTGCCGTTGTATATCGGCTATCTTTCCGGAGGAACCGGGAAATGGGAAGATGGGAAATTTTATTACAAAAAAAGTAAGGTTATGATCAATACGCTGTTTTTCGTAATTGGAATCAGCTTTGCATTTGTGCTCCTCGGTCTGGGAGTTTCTGCAGTGGGAAGCTTTCTGACTTCGAAGCAGGAGCTGTTTGCAAAAATCGGCGGCGTGCTGGTTGTATTATTCGGACTTTATCAGCTTGGGATTTTCGGAAGCCCGGATTTCCTGGGAAAAGAGAGACGGCTTCCCTTCCGGCTTGACAGGCTGGCAATGTCTCCCTTTGCAGCCCTTCTCATGGGCTTTACCTTCAGCTTTGCGTGGACGCCCTGTGTAGGACCTGCGCTGACAAGTGTGCTTCTTATGGCCGCATCTGCAGGAACCAGAGCAGCCGGAATGGGACTGATCGGGGTTTATACCCTCGGTTTCGTACTTCCGTTTTTGGCAGTGGGAATTTTTGCCACAAGTCTTCTGGGAATTTTCAGAAAGCATATGAAGGTGGTGCAGTATACCGTTAAAATCGGAGGAATTCTGATGATCCTTATGGGAATCCTGATGTTTAGCGGAAAGATGAACGCAGTGACAGGTTATCTGTCCGGCTTATCCGCAGATCAGGAGAAAACGGAAGATACTTCCGTCACAGAGGAAGAGACGGATTCTTCGGAAGAAGGCTCCGAATCTGAGAAAACCGCTGATCCGGAAAAAACCTCTGAAACAGAGAACAGCTCCGAAGCGGATAGTTCCGGTTCAGGGGAGACAGACTCAGCTTCAGAAGAGCAGCAGACGAATCAGGAGGATTCCGGACAGAAGGACAGCAAGGTGATTCCGGCTCTTGATTTCACCCTGAAGGATCAGTTTGGAAACACACATACACTGGCAGATTATAAGGGCAAGACAATATTCCTGAATTTCTGGGCAACCTGGTGCGGACCCTGCAGAGCAGAGCTTCCGGATATTCAGAAATTATATGAAAAATATTCCGAAGAGACAGAGGAAGAGGTGGTTGTCCTGGGTGTGGCCGGTCCCCGGATGGGAGGCGAAAAGACCGAGGAAGAGATCAGGGAATTTCTGGAAGAAAATGAACTCATCTACCCGGTTCTCATGGATACAGACTGGACTTTGTTCCAGGGGTATGGGATTTCTTCCTTCCCTACAACCTTCATGATCGACAGAGACGGAAATGTATTTGGCTATGTGGCCGGTCAGCTCAGCTACGATATTATGGAAGATATTATCCGACAGACTAAGGAGGGCAGATAGAATAAAAAGCAGGCAGCCGGGAGATACTTCTCTTAATCAGATGAAAGAGGAGTGTGAAAAATGATCGAACCGGATACAATAAAGCTTTTGCGGGAATGTGACGCAGGAATCCGAATGGGAATAGATTCCATAGAGGAGGTCCTGGATGAGGTGACAGGCGAAGGACTTCGCAAATGCCTTACAGACTGTAAAGAAGAGCATGAGAAGCTGAAATCTGAAATACAGCAGTTTCTGAACCAGTACCAGGACGAGGGAAAAGAGCCCGGAACAATGGCAAAGGGCATGTCCTGGATGAAGACCAATATGAAACTTGCCATGGACCACAGAGATGAAACCATTGCCGATCTGATGACAGACGGCTGCAATATGGGAGTGAAATCTCTGTATAAATATCTGAATCAGTACAAGGCTGCATCAGAACAGGCGAAAAACATTACAAAGCGCCTGATCAACCTGGAAGAAAAGCTGACAGCGGATCTCCATCCGTTTCTCTGACAGCTCTTTGACAGATGCAGACCCGGCCGCCTGTCTTTGCAGATGGGCGGCTTTTTACATAAGCTTAAAAGAATATAACAGGCGTACCAAAAGAACCGGACTCATGGAAAAGAGCCCGGTTCTTTTAATATATCCGGGATTTTTCCACAAAAAACAGAGAGATTTTGACAGGAGCTGTGAAATGTGGCGAAATAAGAGAGAAGATTTCTGAGAGATAAAAAATTCGCAGAATGTTTGATTCTGCGAACAGGATTTTTTTCAAAAATTGTTGTAAACTGTGATAAAACAATTTTATTGTATATCTGTTCCTGATTTTTGTC
>DXXQ01000199.1 GCA_019416265.1 Clostridiales bacterium
GCACAGCTTTCCGTAGAAGATACCGTGAGATTTTTTGAAGAGATCGGCATTGTGACTGTGAGCAGAAACGGTTATCTTTATCCAAGGAGCGGACAGGCGCAAAGCGTAACCGATGTTCTTTGTATGGAGGCGCGCAATCTCGGGGTGAAGCTCAAAACCAACCAGAAGGTCACTTCCCTTTCCTGCAAGCAGGGAAGATGGAAGGTTACGACAACAGACTGGCATTATGAGGGGGACGCCGTAATCCTTGCCGGCGGCTCCAAAGCTTCGGCTATTGCCGGCTCTGACGGAAGCTGCTATGACCTTGCCGAAAGCCAGGGACATACCCTTGTTCCGGTTTACCCTGCACTGACAGCGCTGAAATGCAGGGGGAAAAACTTTAAAGCATGGTCCGGTGTCCGGACAGGGGGAGAGATCACTCTTTTGATAGACGGAAAGCCCTTCAAAAAAGAACAGGGGGAGCTTCAGCTTACAGAGTACGGTGTTTCCGGTATTCCGGTATTCCAGTTAAGCCGTTATGCTGTCTGCGCCCTGAGAGAGGGACACAGGGTCGGCCTGACTCTGGATTTCTTTCCGGAATATACGAAGGAGGAGCTAAAAAAGCTTCTTTTTGGCCGAAAGGAGCATTGCCCGTATAAAACGGAAAAAGAACTGCTCATCGGCCTTTTGCCTGAAAAGCTGATCAAGGTTCTTGCTTCTGACAGGGATTTCCCCAATTCTCTGAAGGATTTTCCTCTGGAGGTTACAGATACCATGTCCTTTGCCCAGGCACAGGTCTGCTGCGGAGGCGTGGACACTGCAGAGGTGAATCCCCGCACAATGGAGTCCAGGCTGAAAAAAGGGCTGTATTTCGCAGGGGAGCTGCTTGATATCGACGGAATCTGCGGCGGCTATAATTTACAGTGGGCATGGTCCAGCGGAGCGGCAGCAGGAAGCCATGCGGCAAAATAACAGACGACTATCAATATTTTACAGGAGGTAGCCCTATGATTCGGATTTCACAGATGAAGCTTCCGGTGGGACACAGCGATGCACAGCTGGAAAAAAAGATTTCCAGACTTCTGAAATGTCCCGGAACTCCTTTTACCTATACCATTCGAAAGCAGTCCCTTGATTCCCGCCGCAAAAATGACAAAATGTTTGTCTATACGGTAGATGTGGAAATCAAAGGAGAAGAAAAAATCCTAAAAAAGGTTGGCAATAATAATATTACGTTAACCAATGAAAAGCCTTATACCTTCCCTGAGCCGGGAACCTCCCTTTTGGCTCATCCTCCCGTTATTATCGGCAGCGGTCCTGCAGGTCTTTTTTGTGCCTGGTATCTTGCCCGTGCCGGATATCAGCCCATTGTACTGGAACGAGGGGAGGAGGCAGACAGACGCCTTCTGACTGTGGAAAAATTCTGGAAGGACGGAGTGCTTGACCCGGATTCCAATGTACAGTTCGGAGAAGGGGGCGCAGGGACGTTTTCCGATGGAAAGCTCAATACGCTTGTAAAGGATCCCTTCGGCAGAAACCATGAGGTGCTGTACCGTTTTGTACAGGCAGGAGCCCCGGCAGAGATCCTGTATCAGCAAAAGCCCCATCTGGGGACAGATGTTCTCATCGATATTGTGCAGAACATGAGAAAAGAAATCGAAGAGATGGGAGGAAGCTTCCGTTTCCGCGCAAAGGCGACAGATCTGATTTTTGAAAACAGCCGGTTAAAGGCAGTGGAGATCAACGGCTGCGAACAGATTCCGGCTCAGGTCTGTGTTCTTGCCATTGGACACAGCGCGCGGGATACCTTTGAAATGCTTGAAAAGCGCGGGGTTTACATGGAACCCAAGGCATTTGCAGTGGGACTTCGAATCGAACATCCCCAAAAGATGATCAATCTGGATTTATACGGAGAGGAAGAAAATGAGGTTCTGGGGGCAGCGGCCTATAAGGTGACGCATAAGTGTGCAAATGGCAGGGGAGTTTATTCTTTCTGTATGTGTCCCGGTGGCTATGTGGTAAATGCTTCCTCTGAAGAGGGAAGGCTTGCCGTAAACGGTATGAGCTATCAGGCAAGAGATGCAGAAAATGCAAACAGCGCCATGATCGTTACAGTAACCCCGGAGGATTTTGGGGGCGAAGGGCCTTTGGCTGGAGTGGAATTTCAGCGCACCCTGGAGCGCAGAGCCTGGGAAATGGGACAGGGAAAAATCCCGGTTCAGCTTTTCGGTGACTTTAAGGCAGATCGTGAAAGCACTGCTTTCGGTGAAGTCACTCCCTGTATGAAGGGGGAGTATATTTTTGGAAATCTCCGCCGTGTTCTTCCGGAACAGGTCAGCGCCTCCATTGAGGAGGGAGTCACGGCTTTTGGCAGAATCCTTCCGGGCTTTGACAGAGAAGACGCACTTTTAAGCGGAGTGGAAAGCCGAACCTCCTCGCCTGTGCGTATTGTCCGGGACCAGGAGCTGGTCAGCAATAGGGCGGGGGTTTACCCCTGCGGCGAGGGCGCGGGATATGCAGGAGGCATTACCAGCGCAGCTATGGACGGTCTGAAAATTGCGGAAACCATTTCTAAAAAATACAGAAACTTTTAAGGGAGAGTGTACATCTCCCTTTTTTTATGCTAGAATATAGAGTGCTATATTTCGCAGTCCGGGAATGCGCCGGCATCCGGGACTGTACTGCCTTAAAGAGCGGCAGGGTTGAATTATGAATGAAAATATTAAAAATTTGCCGGAAACGCAGCGCCCCTACGAAAAATGCCTTCGTCAGGGAGTGAGCGCGCTAAGTGACAGTGAGCTTCTTGCCGTGATACTGAGAAGCGGCACAATGGGAACAAATTCCATCTCTCTGTCCAACAAGATACTGAAAAATATGGAGAATGCTTCCTATCCCGGACTGACCGGACTTCTGCATGTGTCTGCAGAGGAACTGATGAAGATTCCGGGGATCGGGAAGGTAAAGGCAGTCCAGCTGAAATGCATCGGGGAGCTTTCCAAGCGGATCGCCTGTACGTCGGCCAGAGGGCAGCTTACCTTTGACAATCCATCCTCCATAGCAGGCTATTATATGGAAAGGCTCCGCCATGAAGAACAGGAGCTGATGATCGTCATGATGCTGGACACCAGGAATCATTTTCTGGGGGAAGAGCTTCTCACCAGGGGAACAGTGAACGCCACACTGATCACACCCAGAGAGGTATTTCTGGAAGCGCTGCGCCGTCACGCCGCAGGCCTGATCCTGATACATAATCATCCCAGCGGAGATCCGGAGCCGAGCAGCAATGACAGAACTGTAACTGCCAGGATTTATCAGGCAGGGGAATTATTGGGTATCCATCTTCTCGACCACGTTGTGATCGGGGATCACCGGTATTTCAGCTTCAGGGAAGAAGGATATATGGAAAGCTGAAGGGACAGATATATGCTGTTTGAAAAAACTTACGGAATAGATTTGGGGAGCAGTTCCGTAAAAGTCTATTCTTTTTTTAAAAACAAAAGTTACATTGAAAAAAATATGATCGCGTCCAAGGGACGCAGGATAATCGCCGTGGGCAATGACGCATACGAAATGTTTGAAAAGGAACCTGCTGACATTTCCGTGAATTCGCCGATGGCTTTTGGCATGATCGCCAATCTGGAACTGCAGGAGATCGTGCTTTACAGTATGATGAAGAAAATTGACCGGATCCGGGGAGTGAATTCCGTTATGTATTTCACCGTGCCTTTGGATATGACGGCGATTGAAAAACGTGCCTACTATTATGTGGCAAACGGGCACTGGCTTCACCAGAACCGGGTGTTCATGGTGGAGGCTCCTATTGCAGATGCCATTGCCATGGGAGTAAATCTGGAGGACGGCGAGGGCAGCATGGTGGTCAACATCGGCGCCCAGAGCACCTATTTTTCCATTATCACAGACGGGAAGATCATTATCAGCAGGAAGATTCCCATTGGAGGCCGGCAGATGAACGAGGCGATCTGCAGTGAGGTACGAAAGCGCTATAATCTGCAGATCGGAACACGGACAGGCAAACGTCTGAAAATGGTCATGGGCCGTCTCAATGACCAGAAAAAAGAGGCGCGGAAGGTTGTGGGGATCGACAGTGTTTCCGGGCTTCCGAGAGAGGAGGTCATCTCCTCCTATGTGGTAAATGCCGGAATCATGAACTGCGTCAATGAGATCGCCGGGGAAATGAAAACCTTTCTGGAACGTATCCCTCCGCAGATTTCTTATCACATTGCAAAAGAAGGGATTTACCTCACAGGCGGAAGTACAAGGCTTCCCTATATCGACCATTACCTGGCAAGCTATACAGGCTTTACCTTTAATCTCTCAGACCTGTATGAAACTTCCGCCGTGAGCGGCCTGGAAAAGATCATCCGGGACAGGGAGCTGCGAAAGTGGGCAACGCCTGTGAAGCAGAGGAAGCTTTAAAAGCGCTTCTCTTGATATGAACAGATTATTATAAATTTCCAGGGGGACGAGAATGAAAAATCTGAAAAAGAAAATTCAGTTCAGAATCAACTTAAAAAGCAAACATCTTCTGGTGATCATGACTATTTTCTGTATTAGCTGTATTGCCGCAACCTTTGCATCCGGGGTGACGTCCGCTCCTTTGCAGAGGGCTGCCGGTACGATCATTGTGCCTTTTGAAAAGAGCATCAACAAGATCGGCTCTCTTCTTTTAGACGCCAGGGCGGCCTTCCGTGACAAGAAGGAGCTTCTGCTTGAAAACGAGGAGCTTAAGGCAGAGCTTGACAGCCTGACTGCACAGAACAATAAGCTGATCCAGGATCAGACGGAGCTTTCCCGTTTAAAAGCGCTTTATAAGCTTGACGAGGAATATTCCGACTATCCGAAGATCGCTGCAAGCATCATCTCCAAGGATCCGGGCAACTGGTATGATACCTTTATGATCAATAAGGGAACCGCCGACGGAGTTCGCATTGACAACAACGTGATCGCAGGAAAGGGACTGGTGGGGATCGTTACAGAGGTTGGCCCTCACTGGGCGACTGTGCGCTCGATCATCGACGACAGCAGCAATGTCAGCGCCATGACAGTGAGCACCTCTGACAACTGTGTGGTCGAGGGGGATCTTGAGCTGATCGACGAGGGGAAGCTCAGCTTTCACCAGCTTTATGACCAGGATAATAAGATCACGGCCGGAGAAAGGATCGTGACCTCCAATATCAGTGAAAAGTATGTGCCGGGTCTTTTCATCGGCTACGTCAGCGAGATCGACCAGGACAGCAACAACCTGACAAAAACAGGAACTCTTGTGACACCGGTGGATTTCCGCCATTTGCGGGAGGTCTTTGTCATAACAGTCAACAAGCAGGACGGCATATCTGAGGAGGGAGCTGCGGATGAAAAGTAAAATAGTTCTTTTTTTCACGATCATCGGCTGTTTTCTTCTTCAGTGTACTGTGCTCCATGTAATTTCCATTGGCTCCATAACGCCGAATCTGATCCTGATCCTCTGCGTTTCCATGGGGCTGATGCGGGGAAGAAAAAGCGGTCTGTGGACAGGCTTTTTCTCCGGACTTCTCATTGATATGTTTTATGGATCCGTGTTTGGCTTTTATGCGCTGATCTATATGTATACAGGCTTTATCAGCGGCTACGCCCACCGCGTCTGCTATGACGACGACGTAAAGGTGCCCATGATGCTTGTGGCGGGAACAGATCTGATTTATAATCTGGCTGTCTATGGCATTCAGTTCCTGCTGAGGGGAAGGCTGGGCCTTGGAACTTATTTATACCGAATTATCATTCCTGAGATATTTTACACGGTATTTCTCACCCTGATCGTTTACAGGGTGTTTTATTACATTAACTATCATTTCATGAGTATTACCAGGAAAGAAAGTGAGTCTATTTGGGTACTAAAATAAAACAGTTTTTAAAAAAAATACGGATAAAACGAACGACTGTGCTTGCGCTTGTCTTTGTTTTTATGTCCGCTGTCCTTGTGAGACAGCTTTTTGACCTGCAGATCATCCAGGGACAGGATTATATCAGCAAATTCCAGACAAGGACCACAAAGAAGCGTGTCCTGAAAAGTACCAGAGGAAATATTTATGACAGAAATGGTGAGGAGCTTGCTTCCAATATCCTGTCATATTCTCTTACCTTTGAGGATAACGGAACATATGTAAGCAGCAGGGAGCGAAACCTTTCCCTTAACGGTACGGCCTACCAGGTTATGAAGATCCTCGAAAAGAACGGAGACTCCATTTCCCGGGATTCTTTTCACATCTATGTGGAGGAGGACGGCAGCTATGCCTATGATGTGGACGAGGGCTTCACTCTGAACAGGTTCCGTGCAGATATATTCGGACATCCCCTGATCGACGACATGACGGAGAAGGAAAGAACGTCAACTGCCGATCAGATGATGAAGTATTTAATGGGAGAAAAAGGGTTCTCCATTGTACTGGAGGGAGAGAAGGCCTACAGCCAGGAGGAGCTGGCTGCCTATAATCTGCCGTCTTCCTTTACTCCTCAGGAGATACTGGATCTTTCCATTATCCGTTATAAGCTGAACACAAACAGTTTTAAAAAATATATGCGTGTCACAATTGCCTCAAATGTGAGCGAGGAATCTGTGGCGGCAATTGAAGAGAACAAGACTGCTCTGCAGGGAATCGACGTTGTGGAGGATTCCATCCGCAAATATGTGGAGGATGAGAGCATGGGGCCGATCCTTGGATATACAGGAAAGGCTTCTGCAGAGGAGCTGGAGGAATTAAGGGAGCAGAATCCCAATTACTCTAACGACGCTGTTATCGGAAAAGCAGGGATCGAGCAGTATATGGAGCTTACCCTCCAGGGAACGGACGGGGAGGAAACCGTATCTGTAGATAACCTGGGCAAGGTTCTCAAGATCGACGAAAATACCAGACTGAGCCCTGTTGCGGGAAATGACGTATACCTGACTATTGACAAAGACTGGCAGTCAGCAATCTACCAGATCCTGAAACAGAGGGTTGCGGGAATCCTTCTTTCAAAGCTGGATGCAACGAAGACCTTTGACTATGAAAGTGTCACTGACGCTTCCCAGATCCGTATTCCGATTTATGACGTATACAATGCGCTGGTTGAAAACAGTGTCATTGATATCACGAAATTTGAGAGAGAGGATGCTTCTCAGACAGAAAAAAATCTCTACGACAAATTTCAGCAAAAGCAGCAGCAGGTTTTTGATACAATATCAAACAGGCTTACAGGAGACAATCCTCCTGCCCTTAAGGACGAGGATCCTCAGATCCAGGAGTATATGACTTACATCTGCGACAACCTGCTCAGGGATACCCTGAAAATCATTTCAGCAGATGCCATTGACAAATCTGACGCCACCTACAAGGCATGGACAAAGGATCAGAGCATCAGCCTCAAGGAATACCTGACCTATGCTGCAGGCCAGAACTGGATCGATATTTCCAGAATATCTTCAGAGGGGGATTATCTGGATTCCTCTGAGGTATATCAGGTACTGACCGCCTATATCACGGATTATCTGAAAACAGACAATACCTTTTCGAAAATCCTTTACAAGTACATGCTCCACGAAGATACCATTTCCGGTCAGGAGCTCTGTCTTGTACTTTACGAACAGGGAGTTCTCTCCAAGGAGGACGACACTTATGAGTCCCTTGCATCCGGAGCCATGGGAGCCTATGATTTCATGGTGAACAAGATCTGGTCACTGGAGATCGAGCCGGCTCAGCTTGCTCTGATGCCATGCTCGGCTTCCGCAGTTGTCACAGATGTGAATACAGGAGAGGTTCTTGCCTGCGTTTCCTATCCGGGTTATGACAACAACCGTCTGACCAATGATATGGACACCGAGTATTACGCAAAGCTTGCCATGGATCTGTCCAGTCCCTTCTTTAACAAGGCCACTCAGCAGAAGACAGCTCCGGGTTCCACCCTGAAGATCCTTTCCACTATTGCCGGAATGATGGAAGGGGTGATCGATGACAGTACTTATATTGACTGTACAGGCGCCTTTGACCTGGTTCAGCCTCCGGTCAACTGCTGGAACCGTCAGGGACACGGAGGGCTTGATATCCGCACCGCCATTGAGGAATCCTGTAACTACTTCTTCAATATGATCGGTTTTCAGCTTGGCAAACAGGGGGAGGAGTTTTCCGAGTCTCTGAGCCTCAGTACGCTGGAGCATTATGCGGATATGATCGGGCTTACCAGCAAAACAGGAATCGAAATTTCTGAGGCAACACCGCAGTTTTCCGATTTCGACGCTGTCCGCTCTTATATGGGACAGGGAACCCACGGCTTTACCACCAGTCAGATCGCCCGCTATGTCACAACGATCGCCAACAACGGAACTGTATATGACCTGACTCTCTTAGACAGGATCACAAATCCGCAGGGCGACGTTCTTAAGGAATACAGCCCCAAGGTTGAAAACACCTTGGATATGCCGCAGAATATCTGGGACGATATCCACGACGGTATGTACCGCGTTGTTCAGACACACAGCCAGTTCAACGGACTTGGCATGGATGTGGCCGGCAAAACAGGTACTGCAGAGGTGGATCTGCGTCATCCGAACCACGGTCTTTTCATGGGTTATGCACCTGCTTCCGAGCCGAAGTATGCCCTTGCCGTGCGGATCGCTAACGGATATTCTTCCGGTAATGCTTGTCTGGCAGCTAATGATATTTTTAAATACATGTTTGAATTGGGAGATGAAGAGTCTATCCTTACAGGCGTTGCGTCCAGCGACAGCAGCGATGTTTCGAATGACTAGGATCCGTTTCAGACGAATCCCAAGGGGTACCAGAGAGAATACCAGAGGTCTGGAAGTCATTTTTTAGGAGGAAACAAAGAAACTATGAGTGAAGTCATTGTGATCACATCCGGAAAAGGCGGTGTGGGAAAAACAACCACTGTTGCAAACATCGGGACAGGTCTGTCCATGCTTGGCAAAAAAGTCGTACTTGTGGATACGGACATCGGGCTTCGAAACCTGGATGTGGTTCTGGGGCTGGAAAACAGGATTGTGTATAATCTGGTGGATGTGGTAAACGGAAACTGCCGTCTCCGCCAGGCCCTGATCCGGGATAAGCGCCATCCGAACCTTTACCTTCTTCCCTCTGCACAGACGAAGGACAAAACTGCCGTCTCTCCCGAACAGATGATCAAGCTTACCGATGATCTGAGAGAGGAATTTGATTTCGTTCTCCTGGACTGTCCGGCGGGAATCGAGCAGGGATTTAAAAACGCCATTGCAGGGGCGGATAAAGCCCTTGTGGTGACGACTCCGGAGGTATCGGCCATCCGGGATGCAGACCGTATCATCGGCCTTCTGGAGGCAAATGAGATCCGGGATATCCATCTGATCATCAACCGCCTGCGTCCGGAGATGATCGCAAGGGGAGATATGATGTCTGTGGACGATGTGATCGAAATCCTGGCAGTCGATCTGATCGGAACCCTTCTCGACGATGAACAGATCGTGATCGCAGCCAATCAGGGAGATCCCCTCTCCGGCAGGAATTCCCAGGCGGAGGAGGAGTATAAAAATATCTGCCGCCGTCTTATGGGGGAGGATATTCCTTTTGTCAGCATCAGGCAGAAGAAAAGTTTTCTGCGCAGACTGGGGCATATTTTTAAAAACCAGACATCGTAAGGAGGGAAGCCCAATGAAGACCTTTTTCCGGGAAAAGAACCGTTCTGCAGGATATGCCAGGGACAGAATGAAGCTGCTCCTCATATCGGAACGGATCGACTGCTCTCCGCAAATGATAAAACAGTTGAGGAACGATATGATACATACCGTGAAAAAATACCTTACCATTGAGGAAGACAAGGTGATGCTGGAGGTGACGCAGGACCCGGCCGTGGTTCACGCCTACATCCCTGTCCGAAATAAAAAGGAACGATAGATTTATGATAAAGCAGTACAAATTACGATTTTACAATTTCAGACTGGTGCTGTTTCTCCTGGCGATCAGTATGATCGGCGTTACCCTGGTAGGGACAGCTGCACCGGATCTGAAAAACAAGCAGTTTGCCGGAGTGATCCTGGGACTGATCGTCATGACAATTCTTTCCCTTATGGATTACTCCTGGATCATGAATTTCCAGTGGATCATGTATTTTGGAAACATTGTCATGCTTCTGGGCGTCCGTCTCCTGGGAGACAGCGCCAACGGCGCGGCCCGCTGGATCTCCATCGGCGGCTTCCGTTTCCAGCCTACAGAGCTTTCAAAGATTATCATTATCC
>DXXQ01000002.1 GCA_019416265.1 Clostridiales bacterium
GTAGTTCTCCTCATTCTTTTCTCTCAATTTAGAGTGGGAATTATTCTCCCCGCCTCGAATGTTTTCATTATAACCGCATCCCGTTACTTTTTCAACACTGAAATGGCTCAAAAACAGGGTTTTCGGAGTTTTTAGGCCAAAACAGCGGTCCTTCGGGCTCTTCTCACACCATCATCTCAAGGATTTCCAGACTTTTAAAACGCCTGTCTGTATTTCGTCCAACATAGGTATGTATCTGCCGCTCCAGCTCGTGGAGAACCTCCTCCTTCACTGTGAAGGTATAGAGCTTTTCCAGAGGCGCGCAGATCATGTACTTCATGGTATAAAGGGCAGTTGCCGATATTCTCCTCCCGTCTGTCACCTGGCTGAGACACCCCTTGTCCAAAACGCCGTGATTTTCCTGGGAAAAGAACAATTCTCCTCCCTCCTCCACAGGACAGCCGCAGCAGACGCACTGAAACAGAGACGGTCCCAATCCCTGAACAGCCATCAGGCGCAGCTCAAAAATACAGCGCACCAGGCGGTTGTCCAGCTTCGGATTCAGAAGTGCCTTAATGGTCACATAGAGAAGATTCATGGACTCCTTCTCGTCTGTTCCCTCCTGTCCGAAATAATCTGCCAGCTCCAGGAAATAATATCCGTAATAGATTCCCGTCTGCTCCAGGGCAAGCTCTACAAAGTGATGAGTGACCGAAACCTGATTGAGATTGTAGCTGCTGCGCCCTTCATAAAGTGTGAAGGACCCGAATACAAAAGGATTCGCAGCAGCCAGAAACGGACTGTTGGGACGCCTTGCCCCTTTTGCAAAAGCAGATATCTTTCCTCTTTCTCTTGTAAGTAGAACAATTCTTTTGTCATATTCGCCTACAGGCATGGCAGAGAGCACCACTCCCTGCACAACGATCAAGTCACTCATAACATCCTTTCTCTTTTATACCGGATGAAAGCTCCTGTCAGATTTCTTTCTTATCATATCCGAAGTTCTTGATAAGGAAATCGCTGTCTCTCCAGTCTTTTTTCACCTTCACCCAGAGTTTTAAATTTACCTTTGCTTCCAGCATACGCTCGATCTCAAATCTTGCGTTGCTGCCGATTTTTTTCAGCATAGCTCCCTGCTTGCCGATAATGATCCCTTTATGAGAATCCCTCTCGCAGATGATCGTAGCCTCAATATCCACCAGATTTTTATTTCCCGGACGCCATTTCATAATGTCAATGGCAACGGCAATGCCGTGGGGAATCTCTGCGTCCAGTGCATGAAGAGCTTTTTCGCGGATGATCTCCGCCACGATCTGACGCTGAGGCTGGTCTGTGATCGTATCTTCATCGTAAAACATCGGTCCATAAGGCAGATATTTCAAAATACAGCCTATGATATCCTCTGTATTCTGTCCCCGAAGTGCAGAACAGGGAATGATTTCCGCAAAATCACAGACCTTGCGGTATGTGTCGATGGCGGGAAGAATCTCTTCTTTGCTGACAGTATCGATTTTGTTGATGATCAGGATTACCGGAACCCCCACGTTCTGAAGCTGCTCTGCAATGTGACGCTCTCCGGCACCGATGAAGGTGGAAGGCTCCACCAGCCACATGATCGCATCCACTTCTTTGAGGGTGCGCTCTGCAACCTGTACCATGTACTCTCCAAGCTTATTTTTCGCCTTATGGATACCCGGTGTGTCAAGGAAGACAATCTGTCCTTCCTCACAGGTATAAACTGTCTGGATACGGTTTCTTGTGGTCTGCGGCTTCTTTGATGTAATGGCGATTTTCTGTCCGATGAGATGATTCATCAAAGTGGATTTTCCCACATTCGGTCTCCCGATAATCGCAACAAAGCCTGATTTAAATTTTTCGTTCATTCAGATTTTCTCCTCTATTGTAATCAGCAGGTAACCAGAGGCTTGATCTCCATAAGGATATCCTCTGCCTTTTCTACCTTACTTTCACTTCCCACAACACAGATCTGCCGGGCGTTTAAAACAGCTTCCACAATAGGAGCCAGATTTCTCATATCCTCACAGGTTGCTCCCAGAATCTCATCTCTTGTCTTCTGAGCCATCTCCTCTGTCACTCCGCAGAAATATGCAGTCTTTGACACAGCGCCCTTCATCTGAGGTGTTTTCGGCACATCCTTGCCGCTGATGGTTCCGATAATATATTTTGTCATCTCGTGCTCATCTGCCTGGAAGTTTCGGATATAATCCGGGATTCCCTTATAAACCTCCAGAGTTCGTTTCAGATGAGGATCGCGGTAAGAAACGAAATAGCTTTCTCCGTTTCTCTTAAAGCCGCTCATACAGCCGTATGCGCCGCCCTTCACACGAAGGTTCATCCACAGATAGTCGTAGCTTAAAGCAACTTTCAGGATGTCAAGAGCGCCTGTATATTCCAGCCCCTCTTTTCGGAAGTTTCCGGTCTGTGCCACATACTGCACCTGGCCGGAGGTGGTAAAGCCTTCATTTTTCTTTACGCAGTAAAGCTCTTCCTGTGATTTTTCCACCTCTTCTGTGCAGAAAACCTCTTCCAGAGAAGAGACAAGGGTTTTCATTTCTTCCAGGGACTCTCTTTCTCCCGTGTAGCTTACCATGAAGTTTTCCGGACGGAAAATTTCTTTCATAAGCTCCCGGAGTGCGCTTACGATCTCGTCTTTACGCTCTTCAAATTCTTTTTCCAGCTTCTCGATAAACTGATAATAGCCGATTCCTGACATCTCGTCCTGGAAAGCCGCCATCGGAGAAGAATATGCGGTAGCACGGAGCACTGCCGTTGCGTGTCCTGCCCCGGAAAGACTTGCCTGGGCCCGTGATTTCACCTGGGCAATGATCTCATAGAGACGCTTGGTATCCTCCAGTCTGGAAGTGCTCAGGATTTCCTTCACCATATCGAAAAGGAAGGAAAGCTTCGGATAAAGAGCCTTTCCTCTTACGGAAAACGCAGCCCGGAATTCTTCTGTGGAATTTACATTTTCAAAAACCTCCACGCCGCAGTTGATCCCGCCTGTATTTGCGTTGATTTCGTTAAAGAGCTCGCCGTAGGTATAATTTTTTGTATCCACATAACCCAGAACCGATTTCAAAAGTCCCAGCCAGTTGATATCCTCCGGCGCCAGATCATCCAGCTTAAATAAAAGATCTACATAGCCGATACCGTTTGTACACACATCATGGTAAAGGAAAAGATGATCGTCCACCTTCAGCTCTTCATTGTAGAATTTGTCTGCCTCTTTCCTGATATCGCTGATTTTCAGCATAGGAATACATTTTAAGGCTTCCGGGTCTTCTTCCTCTTCCTGGTATTCTGCAAGGGCCTTTGTCGCCTGCACCATCTCCTCCAGTTTTTCCTGAGAAAGGCTGCTTCTGTACGCCTCAAGGGTTTCTTCCAGCTCTTTTTCCCGTTTTGCCGCAAGGCCTGTCTTCGGAAGAAGTGTCAGAACGCAGCCGTGGGTATTGTCAAGAAGATATCTGCGGATCAAATCTTCAAAATATCCCTGGTTGAGAGCTTTTTTCAGCTTCTCAAAAACAGCAAGCTGCTGTACCTGTGCAAACGGCTCACCGTCGTCATAGAGCCAGTCTCCCAGAATATCAAGGCTGTACATCAGTCCCTTTGGATAAGATGAGAAATCTGCCTCCCTGTAGCGGAATTCAAAATAATTGATTCCTGCTTCCACTGCTTTTTTGTCGATACCGTTATTTACGATATCCGTGAGCACTCTGCGGATAGTGGATACAAACTCCTCTTTTTTATCCGGATTGGAGCCCTTCGCAACTACAGTAAAATACGGCTGAAGGATTCCATCGTCAAAGGAACCGTAAATGTCTTTGCCGATTTTTGCATCCAGCAGGGCTTTTTTCAGCGGTGCGCCCGGCGCGCTTAAAAGCGCATAGTCCAGAACCTCAAAAGCCATGCACTTCATACTGTCAGAGGCATCCCCCACTACCATATTGTAGGAAAGATAGGTATTATCCTCCTCTCCCTCGTTTTCAGAAACAGGATACTCTTTCGTAATGTCACGGCAGGAACCGAAATCCTTCTGCTCATGGAGTTCAGAATCCACCTTCAGCTCATCGAAATGGGAAAGGTAATGCTCGTCAAGAAAAGCAAGCTTTTCTTCCATATCCATATTTCCGTAAAGATAAATATAGCTGTTGGACGGATGATAATAAGTTCTGTGGAAATCAAGGAAGTTTTCGTAGGTCAGTTCCGGAATATTCTCCGGATTTCCCCCTGACTCACATCCGTAGGAATTATCCGGGAAAAGGCTGTTCATGATCTCCCTCTCCAGCACCTCGTCCGGTGAGGAAAAGGCTCCCTTCATCTCATTGTAGACAACTCCGTTATATTTCAGAGGCCCCTCTGTGCTTTCCAGCTGGTAGCTCCAGCCCTCCTGACGGAAAATCTCTTCTTTTTTATAAATATTCGGATAAAATACCGCGTCCAGATATACATGCATCAGATTCTGAAAGTCCTGATCATTGCAGCTTGCCACAGGATAACAGGTCTTGTCCGGATAGGTCATTGCATTGAGAAATGTATTTAAGGAGCCTTTTACAAGCTCTACAAAAGGATCCTTTAAGGGGAATTCTTTTGATCCGCAAAGAACACTGTGTTCCAAGATATGTGCCACTCCTGTGCTGTCCTTGGGCGGTGTGCGGAACGCAATGTTGAACACCTTGTTTTCGTCCTCGTTCTCAATGAGCATTACCCTTGCCCCTGTTTTTTTATGGCGGAGAAGCCAGCCCACAGAGTGGATATCTGAAAGGTCCTCCTGTCTTAACACCTCATAGGCGGTTAAATTCTCTTTCTTCATTTTTTCCTCCAAATTTCAGAGCTTGTCTCCATGGGAATCACCAGTCCGTCTCCCGATAAAAACAAGCTCTTTGTTACACTGTTTATTTTCGCATTTATTTCTGCTTTTTATTCAGGGGTACTCTCACCGATCAGCGCTTCCTCATCAGGGAAAACCTCCTGATATACTTCCAATGCAGCCTGTGTGATCAGCTCAAGCTCCTTCTCCATCTTTGCGTGAACAGGAAGCTCAATGGCAGTCTCACGGATATCTCTTCTGATTTTCTTTTTCTTCGCATCGCTGCTGATGGTGGCAATGCCGAAAAGTGTGGTATTATAAGATTTATCCGTCTCACAAAGCATCAGATAGGTTCTGACCAGATGCAGACACTCCTGATACAGAAGCTCTCTGTGAAGATCGCTCTTCTCCTGAAGTTCTGTAAATTTCAGCTTTTTCAGCACCTTGGAAATCTCTTTCTGGGCAGTTTTCCATCCGAAGAGGCGGCTTCCTGAATTCCTGTTGAATTCCATTGTCATCCACAGTGCAAGAAAGCCGTCTGCCCGTGTGTCCTCTCCCACCTCAGAAGGATCCTGATAGCGAAGTTCCCACAGTTCTCTGCGAATCTCATTGGCAGCCTGATCCTCGCCTGCTTCTATGGCCTCCATAAGAAGCTTTTTCCTCTTCATGGGCTCATGTTCTTTATAGTATTTCTCCATAATTGGTGTTTCCATGCAGTTTTTTCCTTTCTTCCCTGTCACCCTTCTTCATAGGTCAGCTCTGTCTCAGCCATTGCAAGAGCCTCCTCGATTACCTGATCCATATCCATGTAACGGTACATTCCGAGTCTTCCGCCAAAGAGAACATTTTTCTCTTCCAGGGCTTTTCGTTCATATTTGTCAAAAAGAATACTGTTTGCCGGGTCATTCACCGGGTAATACGGCTCCCGGCCCTTTTCCCATGCAGCCGGATATTCTCTGGTGATAACGGTCTTTGGCTGTGTGCCGAATTCGAAATGCTTATGTTCTATGATCCTTGTGTAAGGCACCTCATAATCCGTATAGTTTACCACTGCATTTCCCTGATAATTGCCCATATCAAGAACCTCTGTCTCAAATCTCAGGGAGCGGTATTCCAGCTCTCCATAGCAGTAATCGTAAAACTCGTCGATCATACCTGTAAAAAGCACCTTCTCTGCCTGTGCCGTAAGGTCTTCCCTGTTGTCAAAGAAATCTGTGTTCAGGCATACCTGAACTCCCTCCAGCAGCTTCTTGATGATCCGTGTATAACCGCCCTTTGGAATTCCCTGATAAGGATCCTTGAAATAATTGTTGTCGTAGGTGTAACGAAGGGGCAGCCGCTTGATGATAAAGGAAGGAAGATCCTTACATTCCCGTCCCCACTGCTTTCTGGTATAACCCTCCACAAGCTTCTCGTAGACATCCTGTCCCACAAGAGCAAGGGCCTGCTCCTCCAGATTCTTCGGATGGGTAATGTGCATCCTTGCAATCTGTTCCTGGATCTTCGCCTTCGCCTCTGCCGGAGTCCGAACTCCCCAGAGCTGATGGAAGGTATTCATATTGAACGGCAGATTATAAAGCTCATCCTTATAAACTGCAATGGGTGAATTCACAAAATGGTTAAACTCCGCAAACTGATTTACATAATCCCAAACTTTTTTCCTGGAGGTATGGAAAATATGAGCGCCATACTTGTGTACCTGAATTCCTTCAACCTCTTCTGTATAAATATTACCGCCAATGTGATCTCTCTTGTCGATCACCAGGCAGGTTTTCCCCCGTCTGGTCGCCTCATGTGCAAATACAGCTCCGAAAAGCCCGGCTCCCACGATCAGATAATCATATTTTTTCATTAGAGACACCTTCTTTACTTCTTTTTTTTATTTCACTGCCCTGTCGGGCGCTTCCTCTCTTTCTTTTTCCTCCCTTTAAGTATACGTTTTTTATATAACGAAGAGCCGTATCCTCTCCGTGGTCATGGAGAATACGCAAAAGTCCCTCCAGTTCCCTCTTTGTCTGGGGATGGATAAACCACAATTTATCTTTTCCCTTCAGAAAATACTGCAAAGGCTGTCTGCAGTTATAAGCATCCCCCAGATAGGTGCGGGAGGCACTGATCCTGTCCATTACCATCTCCGCCACATATTTCCGCGGCATCTGCGCACCCATGATCACATGCTCTTTATCAAGAGAATAGTCTACCCAGTATTCAAAGTGATGGCGGTTTCTTCCCTTGTGGTGAAGCCAGGAACGGGATACGCCTGTCGCCTCCCGCTCCGCATTGTTCGGGCTTCTGTCCCCCTGGAAATATCTGCATCCCACCAGAAATTCCGTGGGTGAATACTTTGACATATCGTGGAGCAGTCCCTGTTTATAAAGACCGACCCGGAAACAGTAATACATAACCATCAGCTTATGTCTGGTGATCGTCTTAAAGTGAAGCCATGGATGCAAGATTTATTCCTCCTTACAAGCCCTGAGCACCGCTATGGTGCGTGGGCCAATTTCAATTTTCTTTTGATATCCCTTATTTTCCCCGCTTTCCGTGAGGAATCCATTCTCCAGAGTATCTGAAGTGTCGATGATTTTTTCCCAGGTCTTTCCTTCCGGAAGGTTCGGCAGGGCCACCTCACGGTTCTCCCAGTGGAAGTTATAGATCACATACAGGAAATCATCCTCTGTGCCGTCTTCCTTTTCTGCATAGGCGCCGCAGTAAAGAACAGCAAGCAGACGGGATGTATTCTCAGTGCTGCAGTACCAGGCCCGTTCTCCGTGAAGGGACACATCCGGGAAGCCTTTCGCCTTATAATCCACTCCCCGCAGCTCTTTTTCCATGTGAAGAATCGGATGTTCTCTTCGGAAAGCAATGGATTTTTTCACAAACTCCAGCAGCTTTTCGTTTTTCTTAAGCCCCTTCCAGTCAATCCAGCCAATGGGATTGTCCTGACAGTAGGCATTGTTATTTCCCGCCTGGGAATTTCCGATTTCGTCGCCGCCGTAGATCATAGGCGTTCCCTGGCTTAAAAGCATCATCAGAAAAGCGTTTTTGATCTGGCGCTCCCTGATCTGACGGATGTTCTGTTTGCGGCTCGGTCCTTCAAATCCGCAGTTCCAGGAAAAGTTATAGCTGCATCCGTCCTGATTTTCTTCCCCGTTTGCTTCATTGTGCCTGTAATTGTAGGTCACCATATCGTTCAGGGTAAAGCCGTCCTGGAAGGCCATATAGTTGATCACTGCATATTTGTCGTGATTTCGTTTGACACGCCAGGAAACTCCCGGGATCATATCTTCATCGCTTTTCAGGAAACGGCGCATATCCTGGAGAAATCCGGAGTTATATTCCGCAACGCACTTATTTCCTCTGCGTTCTTTCACCATGTTTTCATCAAAGCCCATCAGCATGATCTTGGTATCGCTCAAAACTCCGTCTCTTAAAATGGCAGAAACAGGAACCCCGTCTCCTGTGAGATGGAATCCGTCTACATGGTAAAAAAGTTTCCAGAACTGCAGAGCCCGCAGGGCAAGAAAGGGATTCGTTCCCCCCGGAAAATACATTTCCATAATACATTCCATCCCTGCTTTATGAAGGGCTTTCATGAAATCCCTTACTTCTCTTTCCGGTTCCTTTGTTCCGCAATAGGATCGCTTGGGCGCATAGTAGCATCCTTCCTCATACCCCCAGTAATTAACTCTCTCCTCCATACATTTCCTGGAAACCATTCCCCTATTTTCCCCGGTCTTTTTTACTTCCATAAATTCGTATGCAGGCATCAGTTCAACGGCATTGATCCCCAGCTCCTGCCAGTAGGGAATCATCCCTGTGAGAGCCTTAAAGGTTCCTTTCGTTCCGGTGAAGCCCTTGGCAGCCTTTGTATAGCCGCGTACATGAACCTTATAGAGGATCATCTCACTGTAGGGAAGGTTCGGTTTTTGATCTCCCTCCCAGTCATAGCTCTCCTCTGTCAGAAATCCGCAGCGCACCTTGTGGACGTCCTCCTCTGCCTCCGCGCCGAAATGCTCCCGTCCGCGGATGCTGTAGGCACAGGGGTCATGGACAACCTCGCCGTTTATCTGAAAATTGTATTCGTAATCTGTGTCTTTAAACTCCGGGAGAAACAGGGAATACACATCTCCGCATCTCCCTGCTTCGGTAAACGGAATAACCGTCGTCGGTTCCTTCGCCCTCTTCCTGTAAAGAAGGAGCGATGCCTCCGCGTCTTCCGGCGCCTCCAGAGCAAAGTTCATTCCGCCCTGCATCCTGTTTGCCCCCAAAATCAGCGGGCAGCCCGGTTCTGCCGGGATCATCTTATGGTCTGGCATTTAATCTATCCCCCTAATCTTAAGTTCCACCGGACAGTGATCCGATCCAAGGATATCTGAATGGATATCTGCACTCTCCAGATTCTCCTTCAGAGATGGGGAAGTAATAAAGTAGTCGATCCTCCATCCCGCATTTTTCGCCCTTGCCTGAAAACGATAGGACCACCAGGAGTATCTTCCTTCCGCATCCGGATAGAAATAACGGAAGGTATCAATAAACCCGCTCTCTAATACTCTGGTGAAGCATTCCCGTTCCTCATCGGAAAATCCGGCATTTCTGCGGTTTGTCTTGGGATTCTTCAGATCGATTTCCTGGTGGGCAACGTTGAAATCGCCGCAGGCAATAACCGGTTTCTTCTCCTGAAGGCTCAAAAGGTATGCCAGGAAATCTCTCTCCCACTCCATTCGGTAATCCAGTCTTTTTAACTCTGTCTGTGAATTCGGTGTGTAGACTGTGACAAGATAAAAATTTTCAAATTCCAGAGTAATGACTCTGCCTTCTTTGTCGTGTTCTTCAATACCAAGACCATAGCTTACATGAAGCGGTTCTTTTTTTGAAAAAACAGCCGTTCCTGAATAGCCCCGTCTGTTGGCATAATTCCAGTATTGAAAATATCCGGGCAGGTCAAGCTTTACCTGTCCTTCTGAACACTTGGTTTCCTGCAGGCAGAATATATCCGCATCAAGCGCCCGGAAGGTTTCTTCAAATCCCTTCGTCAGGCAGGCGCGTATTCCATTCACATTCCATGAAATCAGTTTCATTTTAAATCTCCTATCCTGTTATTGGAATCTATTATAACACAGACAGGACAAACACGCCATGTTTTTGGACTTCACAAATCCTTTTTTTTCTGGTACAATCGAGGATAGGTTATTTACTGTTGCAACATATGGCGTATGCAGTAACTATTTACCGAATGATTTACGAAAAACAGGAAAGAATGAGGATATTCCCATGAGCGAAGAATTAAAAAACGCAGGCTGCAGCGCAAGTGACTGCGCTTCCTGCTGTGACAGCAGCTGCAGCGGATGCGGCAGTTCTGACGAAGAGCACCGCACCATCACCCTGACTATGGATGACAATACAGAAGTTGAATGTGCGATTCTTACTATTTTCCCGGTTGAAGATAAAGAATATATCGCCCTTCTTCCACTGGATGAAAACGGCCAGAACCAGACAGGAGAGGTTTATCTTTATGTATTCTCCCGCACAGAGTCCGGCGACCCCATGCTTGCCAACATCGAGAGCGACGAGGAATACGAAAAAGCAGCCCTTGCCTTTGATACGATCGTGCAGAATGCCCAGGCTGCAGTGGATAACCAGGCTGAATGATCATGCCGTACAGATTGTAACCGCAGATCCCTGCGGCTCTATCTGAACAGATCCCAAAAGGGGACGCCGCTTTTCTTTGCGGCGTCCCCTTTTTATTATCCCACTCTCTTTCGAAGTCTCCGTCCTTATTCCCCAATAGGGACATCCGGATCCACTTCTTCCTTGTAATTAATATTGTTATATTTAAACCCAAACATATTGTAGAAATCTTCCCAGTATCCATCAATATCACAGTAATCCTTCACTGTTTCAGTTGTCACTGCCTTCCAGCTTTCCCGTACTTTTTCCTGAACCTCTTCTTCCATTTCATAATCATCCATCCGGATAAATCCGTTCTCATCTGTCACAGGGCCGTTTTTTCCAAAAAGCTTTTCTGTAAAAAGTCTGGTAATCTGTTCAATACAGCCCTCATGGATTCCTTTTTCCTTCATGACCTTATACAGAATCGCAAAGTAAAGAGGTACCACGGGAATAGCTGCGCTTGCCTGGGTCACCAGTCCCTTATTCACGGAAATGTAGGCTTTTACATCCGGATAAGCTGCATTGATCTCTTTCATAGTTTTGTGAAGATGCTGTTTTGCAGCGCCGATGGTTCCCTGATAATAAATGGGATATGTCAGCTTCGGTCCGATATAGGAATATGCAACTGTAATCCCATTCTCTGCCAGAACCTCCTCTTCCTTCAGGACCCGGATCCACTCTGCCCAGTCCTCTCCTCCCATAACCTTTATGGTGCTTTGAAGCTCCTCCTCTGTTGCAGGCTCCACTGTCTTTTCCACAATCTCGTTTGTCCTCAGATCAAGACTCTTTTCCGTAAAAGCCTCTCCCGTTGTCTTCAGGCAGGAAGACCAGGCCACGCCTTCCCCGTCTGTTCTTCTGGGCGCAGCAAGGCTGTACACCACCAGATCCACCTTCCCCAGGTCTTCCCTGATGATCGCCGCTGTCTTTTTCTTGATTTCCCCGGAAAAGGCATCTCCATTGATGCTGCGGGCATAAATGCCTTTTTCCCTGGACATTTTTTCAAATGCCGCTGTATTATACCATCCCGGAGTTGCCGTTCTCCTGCCGTTGGACGGACGCTCATACATAATCCCCAGCGTTGCCGCCCCGAGATTTTCCAGGGCGGAAATACGGGATGCAAGGCCGTATCCGGTGGAGCATCCGATGACAAGGACCTTCTTCGGCCCCTCTGCAGCGGGTTTTGACGCTGCAAATGCCGCCTGTCTGCGCACACTCTCCGCACAGCCTGTCGGATGGGCGGTTGTACAGATATATTCTCTTACTTTTGGCTCTATGATCACTTTTTTATCCTCCTTAAAGAACGTGCCTGTTTTCCTGTTATTATTTTGTATTTTAAATGTTTTGATTTCCAAAGTATTGTAGCAGATAAAATGCGGAACGTCAAGGATACTTTTTCTTTCCTTTAAGTTCCGCATTTATTTTTCCTTTATTTCGTGGTGCTTCCAAATCCTCCGTTTCGGATTCCCCGGGCATCGTCGTCTACCGTAATACCGTATTCTACGAAAATCCCCTGCATAAAGCCTGTTCCTGCCGGAATCGTCAGGGTCTTCTCTTCTCTGGTATCATTGGTCAGCTTGGCAAAAATATGCCCTTCATTGTCTGAATAAAAATAATCGCTGTCAATGATTCCCACTGTATTGTTAAGCTGAAGACGGTATTTAAATCCGAGACCGCTTCTCGGATAACATTTCAGCACCCATTCCTGATCCATTTCCACACGGATTCCCGTTGGAATTTTAATGGTTTCTCCCGGGTGAACAACGAATTCCACAGGCGCAAAAAAATCATATCCTGCGCTTCCGGCTGTCGCTCTTTTAGGGAGACGGATGGATTCATAGATTTCTCTGATCTTCTCCTGTCCCTCTTCCCCAAAGGTATCCAGCCAGTCCTCTGTGAATCTTTTTTCACTTACCTTATGAAATCTGGCGATTCTCTTCATGCTTCCTCTCCTGTGCTGTTATCTTTCTCAGTCCTCCTGGTGAAGAACGATCTCGTTTCTGCGGATTGTCTCAGGAACATTGATCACACGCTGGTTGGAGGAACCCTTCCACTTCAGTTTCAAATCCTTCTTCTGCACTTCAAACTCGCCGTCTACACAAACATCCAGATATTTCACGATTTCCTCGTTTCTGATCTCATCCCACAGGGAACCTGTGTAAAGCCAGATGGTTTTGTCCGGATATTTTTTTCTGATTTCTCCGGCAAGCTCCGTTACCTCAGTGATATTTGCCGGATGCAGTGGATCTCCTCCTGAAAATGTAATTCCGCTGATGTAATCTTTATCCAGTTCTGTAAAAATCTCTGCCCGCTCTGCCTCTGTAAACGGCAGTCCTCCGTTGGGGTCCCAGGTAATGGGGTTCTGGCACTCCGGACAGCAGTGATCGCATCCTGCTACCCAGAGGACTACACGAAGCCCATCCCCGTTCAACATATCGTCTTTGGTAATATTGTGATATCTCATACTATTTACGCTTCTTCCGCCGGTACGTCTTTCATGCTGAAGCTGATTCTTCCCATTTTATCTTTGCCAAGGCAGACAACCTTAACCTTGTCGCCAAGGGTGAGAACGTCTTCAACACGATTGATTCTTTCTTTGCAGATCTTGGAAATGTGTACCATTCCCTCTTTTCCGGGTGCAAACTCGATGAATGCGCCGAATTCTTTAATGCTGACAACCTTACCGGTGAAAATCTGTCCTTCTTCAAAATCTGTAGCAATGATCTCAACCATGCGGGATGCCTCTTCCATACTCTTCTGGTCTACGCCGCAGATGGAAACTGCTCCGTCATCTGTGATATCGATTTTAACGCCTGTGCGCTCGATGATCGTATTGATGGTCTTGCCTCTCTGTCCCACAACGTCGCCGATCTTCTGAGGATCGATCTGGATCTGAATGATCTTCGGTGCATATTTGCCCACGGACTCTCTAGGCTGTGCAATACATTTCTCCATAACCTCTGTGAGGATATATTCTCTTGCCTCTTTGGTACGTCTGATCGCTTCCTCCACGATCGGTCTTGTAAGACCGTGGATCTTGATATCCATCTGGATCGCTGTGATACCGTCGTGTGTACCGGCTACCTTGAAGTCCATATCTCCGAAGAAGTCCTCAAGTCCCTGAATATCTGTAAGTACGATGTAATCGTCGTCTGTGTCGCCTGTTACAAGTCCGCAGGAGATACCTGCTACCGGTTTGCGGATGGGCACACCTGCTGCCATGAGAGACATGGTGGATGCACAGATACTTGCCTGAGAAGTAGAACCGTTGGACTCAAAGGTCTCAGATACTGTACGGATTGCATATGGGAACTCTTCCTCTGTAGGAAGTACAGGTACAAGGGCTCTCTCAGCAAGTGCTCCGTGACCGATCTCACGGCGTCCCGGTCCTCTGGAAGGTTTCGTCTCTCCTACAGAAGAGGACGGGAAGTTGTAGTGGTGCATATATCTCTTGCTTGTCTCTGTCTCATCAAGACCGTCAAGTCTCTGAGCCTCTGCCAGAGGTGCAAGGGTAGTGATGGTACAGATCTGTGTCTGTCCACGAGTGAACATTGCAGAACCGTGTACTCTCGGGATAATGTCTGTCTCTGCTGCCAGAGGACGGATCTGTGTGATCTGTCTGCCGTCCGGACGTTTGTGGTCTTTTAAGATCATCTTGCGGACAGTCTTCTTCTGATACTGGTAAACAGCTTCACCGAGAACTGCAAGCCACTCTTCTTTCTCTGCAAAAGCTTCTTTCAGTTTCTCTGTTACTGCTGCGATATTGTTCTCTCTTGTCTGCTTGTCATCGGAGAATACTGCAACTTCCATTTCTTCCGGTGTTACGATTTCCTTCATTGCTGCAAACAGCTCTTCCGGAACTGCACAGGAAGCATATGTGTGTTTCTCTTTGCCGCAGTCTGCCACAATACCGTCGATGAATTTAATGATTTCCTGGTTTACTTCGTGAGCTTTGTAGATAGCCTCGATCATCTTATCTTCCGGAACCTCATTTGCACCGGCTTCGATCATGATAACCTTTTCTCTTGTGGAAGCAACTGTAAGCTGAAGGTCGGAAATTTCTTTCTGTGCGAAAGTCGGGTTGATGATATATTCTCCGTCGATGAGGCCCACCTGTGTTGTTGCACAGGGACCGTCAAAAGGAATATCGGAAATACAGGTTGCGATTGCGGAACCCAGCATAGCCGGAATCTCCGGATTACACTCAGGATCTACGGACATAACCATATTTACCAGTGTTACATCGTTTCTGTAATCCTTCGGGAACAGAGGACGCATCGGTCTGTCGATTACGCGGGAAGTCAGGATTGCATGCTCGCTTGCTTTTCCCTCTCTCTTGTTGAAGCCTCCCGGGATTTTGCCTACCGCATACATTTTTTCTTCATATTCTACGCTTAACGGGAAGAAGTCGATTCCCTCTCTCGGCTCTTTTGATGCTGTTGCAGTAGATAATACGGTAGTATCTCCGTAATGCATTAATGCTGCGCCGTTTGCCTGTTTCGCTACGCGTCCGATATCTACAGTCAAGGTTCTTCCGGCTAATTCCATGGAATAACTTTTGTACATGTTTTTTCTCCTTTTTTTCTCATAATTTTCTGATTTCGGGAACATTTACAGGAGTCCGAAACAACTGAAAAAATCACGGAAGGGAAAAAGCTTCCCCGTAAGCTTTTCAGTAGTCTCGGAAATAACTCCTGTTTCTGCCGCATATTGTAAAATGGGGCGGATGGAAATCCGCCCCCTTCCGTTTCTGATTATTTTCTTAATCCTAATCTCTCAATCAGTGTACGGTATCTTTCAATGTCAGTTTTCTTCAGGTATGCTAAGAGACCGCGTCTCTGACCAACCATTTTCAGAAGACCACGTCTGGAATGATGATCCTTATGGTTGTTCTGTAAATGCTCTGTAAGCTCCTGAATTCTTGCTGTAAGAACTGCAACCTGTACTTCCGGTGAACCTGTGTCGCCTTCTGTTCTTGCATATTCTTTCATGATCGCTGCTTTCTTTTCTTTTGAAATCATTGTGATTTCCTCCTCATATTTTAATATATTTTCCGCAGATTTCATATTCTGCGGCCTTTGAACGCCTCACATTAAGAGATGGTCGGAGTCTCCTGTCTCTGAACATGGGCTTTTTCCTTGCATAGTATAGCACATTGGAATTTTTCTGTAAACCGTTTTTTCAAATATTTTTTTACGGTTCCCAAATGCTTTAATGCCCTGCTGCTGCAGCTCTCTGTTCCTTCTGCTGTTCGATGGGATCCTCTTCCATTAAAGAGAACGCAATGTTCGTAGCATGGTCAGAAATTCTTTCAAGTCCCGAACAGATATCGGAGAACATCATACCTGCGCTGGCTGTACATTCTCCCCTTGTAAGACGCTGCACATGAGCTTCCTGGAAATCTCTTTCTGCCTGGTCTACTTTATCCTCAAGATCCAGGATCTCCTGCATATGCTCCGGATTGTTATGTGAGAACATATCCAGCGCATATGTAGTAACCTTCACTACCATATCTAGCATCTGAGACAGCTCTTTCTTGGCTGTTTCGCTGAACTCGATGTTTCTTTCAATTCTGGAGTTGGCTGCATCTGCAATATTTTCCGCATGGTCGCCGATACGCTCGATGTCGTTTACTACATGGAACAGACCGCCAATGCTCTTGGCATCGTCGGACGGAAGACTGATCTGATTGATCTTCACCAGATAATTGGTAATCTCATGGTTCAGGAAGTCAATCTGCTTCTCCACATTGTATACTTCGGCAATCTTCTCCTCATCAAGGGTGAGAAGTCCCTCCATGGAACGCTGCAGATTGGCAATGGCAAGTTTGCCCATTCTCTCCATCTCCCGTGTCGCGTCAAAAACTGCAGTAGTTGGTGAAAATACTGATTTTTCTCCAATAAAACTGAGTGTAAGCTGATCGTCTTCTTTTTTCTCCTCTGTGCGGACAAAAAATCCCGTAAGCTTTACGATATACTTGGAGAACGGAGCCAGCATAACCACCTCGGCAATCTTGATCAGAGAATGTGCGTTAGCTACTTCACGTCCCGGATTTCCGGAAGAGATCGTAGTAATAAAGGCTGTGATCGGTTCAAGAGCCACGCTTAATACAATATAGATAATGGCTGTACCGATAATGTTGAAAAACAGGTGAATCAGCGCTGCCCTCTTTGCGATCGCCTTACCGCTGAGAGAAGCGAGAAGTGCGGATACACAGGATCCGATGTTGCATCCCATAATAATGAAGAAGCAGATGCGGATATCAAGAAGTCCCTGGTTCGCAAGAAGAAGCACAATACCTACCGTTGCAGAGGAACTCTGAAGCACGGTGGTAACAACGAATCCTACAAGTACCGCAAGTATATGGCTTTTCAGAGATCCCATGATCTCTACAACTTCCGGTGAAGTTTTCAGTACGGACATGGAGGAAGACATCGTTGTCAGACCCATGAATAAAATACCGAATCCGAGAAGCACTCCGCCGACCTGCTGAATTTTTTTCTTTTTACAGAACATCAGCATAACCACGCCGATCATAACGATCGCCGGAGCCAGCGCGGAAAGATTAAACGAAATCAACTGTGAGGTAACTGTGGTACCAATGTTGGCACCCATAATAACGCCCGCCGCCTGATAAAGATTCATCAGCCCTGAGTTTACGAAGCTGACAACCATAACGGTGGATGCGCTGGAAGACTGGATAATTGCGGTAAATAAGGTTCCTACCAGAATACCGCGAAGAGGTGTCTTTGTAAAGAACTCAAGTACACTTCTCATTTTGGCTCCGGCCGCTTTTTCAAGCCCGTCGCTCATAAGCTTCATTCCATAAAGGAAAAGCCCAAGTCCTCCCATTAATCCAAGAATAATTTCTGCCATTGCTCAATTATCTCCCTTGTGTTTTACTGCTTTTTACCGGCCGTTTCACCCTCAAAGTATTTTCGGCCCTTCGCAGCGTCTTTTTCCAATTGTGTCTTTAATGCCTCCAGAGACTGAAATCTCTGTTCCGGCCTTATAAATTTTTTGAATTCCACTTTGCAGAATTCTCCATATAAATCCCGGTCGCAGTCGAAAAGATACGTCTCCACTCCCAGGAATTTTTCTCCTATCGTAGGCTTATACCCGATATTGGTGATTCCCCCGTAGGATTTGTCCTGAAATCTGGAAACCGTGATGTATACGCCGTTTGGAGGCATCAGCTTTTCTTTGGGCGGAATCAGGTTTGCTGTGGGAAGGAGATACTTATGTCCCATTCCTCTTCCATGCTCCACCACGCCTTCCACCGAAAAATCCATTCCCATCAGGGAGGAGAATTTCTCCATGTTTCCTTTTCCAAGCTCCTCGCGGATATAGGTGCTGCTTATCTTCCTGTGACCATCCATTTCCTTTGTCAGAACCTCTGTCCGGAAATGGTATTTTTTTCCCTGTTCTGCCAGAAGCTGGGGAGTTCCTTTCCTCTCAAATCCAAAGCGGAAATCTTCCCCCACTGCAACATAGGAAGCGGACAAGGCCCCGACCAGAATTTCCCTGATGAAATTTTCAGCCTTCATATGGCGCATATTCTCATCAAGGGGACACTCTACCAGAACATCCACCCCCAGTTCTTCCAGAAGACGGTTTCTCTCCTGTCTGGTGAGGATCGTTCTCGAGGAACCTCCGATTGCCACAAGCACCGCCTGCGCTCCATATTCCTTCTGCTCGAGAATCTTATTTACCAGTTTTCTGTGGCCAAGATGAATCCCGTCAAATTTCCCCAGGGCAACAGCGCTTTGGGACAATCTCGGGAACTTCCCGTCCACCTTCATGTATTCCATCTCAAAAGCCTCCTAAAGAAACATTTTGACCGGATAATACCGTCCGCGTCTTTCATCCCACTGATAAATACCCGCAAAGGATCCGTCGCTGAAATGCATTCTGATCCAGCCTTCTTTACTGGCTTCTGATACGAAATTCTGATCCAGCGGATTTCCGTTGGCCAGAAGCCTGTCTCCTGTTTTTGTGCAGAAGACTCCGGGATATTCCTTAAGGGCTTCCTCTATGCCAAGGATTTTTTCTTCCACAGTACCATCTGCCACAGCTTCCTCCACCTGGGAAAGGGTCAGACTGTCCTTCAGTTCAAACCTTCCCACCTGAGTGCGCAAAAGGGATTCCATGGCAGCGCCGCAGCCCAGTTTTTCCCCAATGTCATGGCAAAGGGTGCGGATGTAGGTTCCCTTGCTGCAGGTCACCCGGAAGCGCACCAGGGGAAGCTCCATTTCCAGAAGACGGATTTCAAAGAAATGAACCGGACGGGCCTTGCGCTCTACGGTTTTCCCCTCTCTTGCCAGCTCATAGAGCTTCTTTCCGTTTACTTTAAGTGCGGAATACATTGGCGGTATCTGCATCTGTTCTCCCACAAAGGAGGCAAGCGCCTCTTCTGTCTCTTCCGGTGTCACGGTAATCTCTTCCTGTCTCAGAACCGTGCCTGTCATATCCTGGGTATCTGTAACCACCCCCAGGCGCATCACCGCCTCGTAGGTCTTTTCCTTTTCCGTGATCATATCCACAAGCCGGGTCGCTTTTCCCAGAGCCACCGGAAGTACGCCCTCCGCCTCCGGGTCAAGAGTTCCCGTGTGTCCGATTTTTTTCATATGGAGAATACCGCGGAGTCTGGCTACCACATCATGGGAAGTGTAGCCTTTTTCTTTTCTGATTACGATAATTCCATCCACTAATTTCTATTTCCTTTCACGATGCAGATGCCTTCGGCTTCCATAAACGGCAGTGTTTTCCCTGCTGTTCACAGACCTCCTTCTTATGCACCGTATTTGTCACATCTGCTTTACAAGCTCTGCTGTGATGTTGTTTACAACATCGTACATGGATCCGGACATTTCACAGCCTGCTGCTTTCACATGACCGCCTCCGCCGAAAAATACGGCAATCCTGCTTACATCTACCTCTCCGTTGGAGCGAAGGGAAACTTTGAATTCCTGTGTGTTTTTTTCGTAGATAAAGATGGCAGCCTCCACGCCCTCTGTCAGTCTGAGCTGACTGACAATACCGTCCAGGTCTGCTCCGTCCACGCCGTAGAAATCCATGTCTTTCTTTTTCATATATCCCACAATACATTTTCCGTCCAGAAGAAGGATGCTCTCTGCGAGAACTCTTCCCATGACCTGATTCTGGATATATGTTTTCTGATAGAAGGATTTCTCGATGAGCTCCGTGAAATCAAAGCCCGTTTTCATCAGTTCCCCTGCAATACGCATGGTTTCCGGTGATGTACAGGAATACTGAAAAACTCCGGTATCGTGAATGATTCCCGTATAAACTGCCTGTGCAACCTCCCGGTCCACCTTTTCCGGATCCAGAAGTCCGTAAAGGACTTCACAGGATGAGCTTGCATCCGGAAGAATGTGATTGATATTTGCAAATCCCAGATTGCTCACATGATGGTCGATACATACTGTTTTTTTTGCCTTTTCAAAATACTCTCCCGCAACAGCCAGTCTGTCTCTGGAGCTTACATCACAGGTGACAAAGAGATCATACTCTTTCTCACCTGATGCTTCGCTTTTTACTTCCTCCACATAGGCCAGGTATCCGAAAACCGGCTTCGGAGTCTCCAGATAGATGTCTGCCTGAATTTCAGGAAACCATTTTCGGATATAGGCATACAAAGCCATACAGGAGCCTACGCAGTCACCGTCCGGACGGATATGTCCGGCGATTGCCATGGTCTTGACACCATCCAGTACTTCCGCAATATTTTTCATGCATTATCCCTCTTACAGCTCTTCTTCGCTGCCTGCAGAACCATCTTTCTTAGTTACGTCGTCAATCAGTTTTGACATTGCCACGCCGTACTCAATGGATTCATCCAGAATGAATCTGATTTCCGGCGTATTTCTGAGATTCAGGTTTCCGGCAAGCTGACGTCTCACATAGCCCTCTGCGTTTTTCAGGCCTTTGATGGTCGCTTCCTTCGCCTCTTTATCTCCAAGCACACTGATGTATGCCTTACAGGTTTTTAAATCAGGAGCCACTTCCACAGCCATGACAGATGTCATGGGATGAATACGCGGGTCCTTGATCTCATTTCTGATAATGTTGCTCAGTTCTTTCTGAACCTCGCCGTTAATCCGTGTATTCTTAATGCTGTTTTTTCTCATTTATGCCTCACTCCTATCTTGGTACTTCTACCATGATATACGCTTCTACCCTGTCTTCTTCTTTCAGATCGTTAAAGCCGTCAAATACAAGACCGCACTCGTATCCTGTCTTAACTTCCTTCACATCATCTTTAAATCTCTTCAGAGATGCCAGTTCTCCCTCAAAGATCTGCTCTTCGGCTCTGAAAATACGAACCTTGCAGCCTCTCTGGAAGATACCGTCTGTCACATAGCTTCCTGCGATGGTACCAACGCCGGATGCTTTGAAGAGCTGACGAACCTCTGCGTGTCCGATCACCTTTTCTTCAAAGACAGGATCAAGCATACCCTTCATGGCAGCTTCCACATCTTCGATTGCCTGGTAAATAACTCTGTAGAGTCTCAGGTCAACCCCTTCCTGCTCTGCAAGCTGTTTCGCTGTTGCATCCGGACGTACGTTAAAGCCGATGATGATCGCATTGGATGTAGCCGCAAGACTTACGTCAGATTCATTGATCGCGCCTACGCCGCCGTGGATAACCTTAACCACAACTTCTTCATTGGAAAGTTTGGTAAGACTCTGTTTCACAGCCTCTACAGAACCCTGTACGTCTGCTTTGACGATCAGAGGCAGTTCCTTAAGGTCGCTTGCCTGAATCTGGTCAAAGAGATTATCCAGAGATAATTTACCTTTAGTTTCTTCAAGAAGACGGTTCTTATTCTCAGATACAAATGCACCTGCAAAGTTTTTCGCCTCTTTGTCGCTGTCAAAGGACATGAGGATCTCACCTGCGTTCGGCACATCGCCAAGCCCCAGGATCTCTACCGGAGTAGACGGACCTGCTTCTTTTACTCTGCGTCCCTTGTCGTCCATCATTGCACGGACTTTACCGCTGCATGCGCCTGCTGCGATGAAATCTCCCACATGAAGAGTACCCTTCTGTACAAGGATTGTGGCAACCGGACCTTTTCCTTTATCAAGCTGTGCCTCGATTACAAGACCTCTTGCCGCACGTTTCGCATTTGCCTTTAATTCACAAACCTCTGCTGTAAGAAGAATCATTTCCAGCAGGTTCTCAATTCCCTCTCCTGTACGGGCAGATACAGGAACAAATACGGTGCTTCCGCCCCAGTCCTCAGGAATCAGCTCATATTCGGAAAGCTCCTGTTTTACACGCTCGATATTTGCGCTTGGTTTATCGATCTTGTTAATGGCAACGATGATCTCAACTCCGGCAGCCTTGGCATGGCTGATCGCCTCTACTGTCTGAGGCATAACGCCGTCGTCTGCAGCAACAACCAGAACTGCGATATCTGTAGCATTTGCACCACGCATACGCATTGCTGTAAACGCCTCGTGTCCCGGTGTATCAAGGAAGGTGATTCTCTCGCCGTTGATGTTTACCACATAAGCACCGATGTGCTGGGTAATACCGCCGGCCTCTCCTCTTGTTACGCTTGTGTTACGGATTGCATCCAGAAGAGATGTTTTACCATGGTCAACGTGACCCATAACACAGACTACAGGAGGTCTTGAAGTCATATCCTCTTCGTTTTCTTCCTCCTCTTTCAGAAGTTCTTCGATAACGTCGATTTTTTCTTCCGGTTCTGCAATGATGTCGTATTCCAGTGCGATTTCCTGTGCTTTTTCGAAGTCGATCTCATGGTTTACAGTTACCATCACACCCTGCATAAAGAGTTTCTTTACAATTGCAGACGGCTGCATCTTCATTGCTTCTGCCAGTTCACGGATTGTCATCTTCTCCGGAAGAGTGATCTCCTTAACTTCCGGTTTTTTCTCTTCCTGCTTCGGAGCCGGAGTCGGTTTCTGAAGAGCCTTCGGAATTCTTGAGCCCTGTTTGAAGCCGCCCTGGTTCGGTCTGCGTCCGCCGCCCTGGTTCTTATCAAAATCTTTCTTTTTGTTCTTGTTTTCTCTGTCGCGTTCTCTCTTGCTGTCTTTGGAAGTCTTTGTCAGCTCCGGTGCAAATGCCATATCACTGTCATTTTTTCTGGAATTCTGACGCTGTCCGCCTCTGTTTTGTCCGCCGCCAAAACGTCCGTCTCTGCTTTCGCCTCTGCCGTCGTTTCTTCCGTCCGGACGTCCCTGTCCATTGCCCTGCGGTCTTCCCTGGCCAAATCTGGACGGTCTTCCCTGTCCGTCTGCCGGACGCTGTCCTCTGCCCTGGTTATCTCCGCTTCTTACCGGTCTGCCTGCACCGTCATTCTGACGCTGCGGTCTTCCCTGGCCGTCTCCCTGTGGTCTTGGGCCGCCCTGGCTGCTTCTCGGGCCTCTGCCTGTGCCGTCCATGCTGCGCGGTGTACGGTTCTGACCATCGCGGCCTTCTCCTGTACGCGGTGCACGGTTCTGACCCTGACGGTCTGCTCCCGGTCTTCTCTCACCGCTGCGGTTCTCTCTTCTCGGAGCTCCTTCTGCGCTGCGGCCTTCTCCTGCCGGACGTCTGCCCTGCTCAGAACGGGAATCTCCATTTCCCTGAGGTCTTGCTGTACCTTTCCGTTCTCCTGCAGGTTTCTTTTTATTATTTGTTGTTTTTCCTCCGTCACTTGCATTCTGCGCGTGATATACACGGATAATATTTTTTTTCTTTTTAGGCGCTTCACCGTTCTCTGCGGCTGTAACTACCTTTTCTTCTGTTTTGGGAGTATCCAATTCTCTTTTTTGCTCCTTTCTCATTCTGTTAAACTTTTCTTTTATATTGGCAGCACTGGCTTCGTCGATGTTGCTCATATGGCTTTTCACCTCAATGCCCTGTGCTTTTAAAACCTCTATTACCTCTTTATTCTGCCTTCCAAGTTGTCGGGCCAGCTCATGTACTCTGATTTTGGACAATCGCTATACCTCCTTCATGATCGCTCTCGCAAAGTTATCATCCTGGACAGCAAGGCATGCGCGGAATTCCTTTCCCATTGCTCTGCCTAAGCTCTCTTTATCTGAGAGAAAATAAATCGGTACCTCATAAAACTCACACATGTTCCGAAATTTTTTCTTTGTATTCTCGGATGCATCCTCTGCCACGATCACAAGGAAGCCCTTTCCTGTCTTTACAGACTTTTCTGTAGAAAATTCTCCGCTGACTGTCCTGCCTGCTTTGGTGGCAAGACCTACCAGAGAGAGTATTTTAGTTGTGTTCAATATGCTCAAGCTCCTTCATCAGGTTCTCGTATACCTCGTCGGGAATTGCCGCTTTCAGAGAACGCTCCAGTCCGTGGTTTTTGATCGCCTTCTCCAGACATTCTCTGGAGTGACAGACATAAGCGCCCCGGCCGTTTTTCCTTCCTGTTGTGTCAAGAACGATTTCGTCCTCTGCGGTTTTCAGAACTCTGATCATTTCCTTCTTGCTTTTCATTTCCCTGCAGCCGGTACACTGGCGCATGGGAATTTTACTCTTCGCTTTCATAGTATTCTTCGTTCTCAGCCTCCTGTGCCTCTTCTTCTGCACTTTCTGCTGATTCCTCTACATAATCAAACGCTTCCTCTTCCTGCTCCTCTGCTTCCGGTTCCTCATCGTAATCGTAAAAATCACCGGACTCTCTTGCCTGTGTCTCACTCTTAATGTCGATCTTGAATCCGGTAAGTCTTGCTGCAAGACGGGCATTCTGTCCTTCTTTACCGATTGCAAGGGAAAGCTGATAATCCGGAACAACTACGAGAGCTGTTTTTTCATCCGGATCTGCCATAACTGCGATTACTTTTGCAGGGCTTAAGGCATTCTCAATAAGGATTGCAGGATTTTCATCCCAGTTGATAATGTCGATTTTTTCACCGCGAAGCTCATCAACAACTGCGCTGACACGGGCGCCGTTCATACCGACGCAGGCGCCAACAGGATCTACGTCCGGATCGTTGCTCCATACGGCAATCTTTGTACGGGAGCCGGCCTCACGGGCAATGCTCTTGATCTCTACAGTTCCGTCCTTCACCTCTGCAACCTCTGCCTCAAACAGACGTTTCACAAGACCCGGATGTGTTCTGGAGACAAGAATACGCGGTCCCTTCGGTGTATCCTTTACCTCGAGTACAAATACCTTGATCCTCTCTGTAGGCTGGAAGACTTCTCCGCGTACCTGCTCGTTTTCGCTTAAGATCGCATCTGCCTTTCCAAGGTTAATGCTGACATTTTTGCCCATAACGCGCTGTACGATACCGGTAAGCACTTCCTTCTCTTTGCCATAGTAAAGATCGAAGAGAACCTTGCGCTCCTCTTCACGGATTTTCTGAAGGATTACATTCTTCGCATTCTGTGTGGCGATACGTCCGAATTCTTTGGACTGGATCTGAACCTGAATGGTGTCGCCGATTTCTGCATGAGATGTGATTTTCAGTGCATCTGCAAGAGAAATCTCCATTGCCGGATCCTCCACATATTCAACCACAGTCCTGTCTGCGTACACGCCGAAATCGCAGGTTTTTGGGTCGATTGTCACATGCACATTATCTGCTTTGCCGAAATGGTTCTTGCAAGCCTGGATCAAAGACTGCTCGATTGCTTCAAGCAGTGTATCTTTGCTGATATTTTTTTCCTTTTCCAGAATATCCAGCGCTTCCATTAACTCTCTGTTCATTTTTTTATTTTCCTCCTGTTTTTATTGTATAGCCTGTATCTTATCTGCTTAAAAAATAATCGCAAGACGAATCAGTGCAACGTCTTTTCTGTCAAAGGTGCGCTCTGTTCCCTCTTCCTCAATTGTGACACTGTTATTATCATATGCTGTTAACGTGCCGCAGAACTCTTTTTGTTTTTCAATCGGCCGGTAGGTACGGATTTCTACCAGTTTGCCCATACTTCTTGCGAAGTCTTTTTCCTTCTTTAACGGTCTGTCCAGTCCCGGTGAACTGATTTCCATAATGTAACTGTCCTGGATAAAATCATTCTCATCCAGCTTGTCACTGAAAGCGCGGCTTACTGCCTCACAGTCATTTACCGTGATTCCGCCTTCCTTGTCAATGTAGCCGCGAAGATACCAGTTTCCTGCTTCCTTCACATATTCCACATCTACAAGTTCAAAGCCATTGGCCTCTACGATAGGCGCCAGAAGCGCTTCTGCACGCTGTTCGTATTCCTCTTTTCTGCTCATTTTTCCACCTGCCTCTCTATTCAGCAAATAAGAGTGGGCTCTCGCCCACTCTTATTTCTGTAAGTTCCATGTTTTAATCATTGTAGCACCAAAATCCCATAAATGCAAGGGGTTTCCGTAAAAAGATTCGGTTCATGCAGGAGTGAACCGTCTGTTTCTGTATATTTTTATGTATATTTCATCTGCTGACCTTAGTTAGCTTTCCTTTATCCATTGCATATACTTCATTGCATAAAATTTCCACATCATCTTTATTATGACTGGCTAATATAATTATTGTTCCCTCATCTCGCAAATCAAGAAATAATTTTCTCATTTCTTCAACTCCATCATTGTCCAAGCCGTTCATTGGTTCATCCAAAATTAAAATCTTTGGTTTTTCCATAATCGCCTGTGCTATTCCCAGCCTTTGTTTCATTCCCATCGAGTATTTTCCAACATGTAATTTGCTATATGGGTCAAGCCCTACCCTTTTTAAATTAGAAATAATTTCTTCTTTCCCAACTTTATTTCTAATCATTGCTAAAAACTGTAAATTCTTAAACGCACTATAATTTTCCAAGAACCCCGGTTCTTCTATGATACCCGATAAATTTTCAGGCAAATCAATATCTGTACCTACGCATGCTCCATTTATCCTGATCTGACCCGATGTAGGTACTACCAATCCACATATGCATTTCATTAACATGGATTTTCCTGATCCATTTCTTCCTATAATTCCATAAATCTTTCCCTTTTCAAAACTCACATTTATTTCATCTAATATTTTTGTTTCTCCAAAACATTTTGTCAGGTTTTCAATCTGTATTACATACTCCACCTTTATACCTCCTGTATCATGATTCCGAGATCCTTTTTTTCTGTTGCTTTTACAATACACATACTTAAAATAATAAGCAACATTATATAAACAGTCAATACATAAGCAATTGTTGGATATTGTGTCAGTTTCCCTACATCTAATTTATTTAAGGTCGTCCAGGAAACTGGCGACAACCATTGTGCCCTTTCATTTCCTGTAACTGCTGCACTTAATATAATCAAAAAACCCGATACTGCTATTCCTGTACCTTTCGTCTTTGATAAAATATTACAAGCATATATTATCAGTCCCAAAACCGAGCCACACAAAACAGATAACAACCATGTAAAAAACATCGCCTGTGCAGGTGTAAAATATGTCAAAATATATGTACTAATCGTTACTGCCGTTCCTTTTACCAAAGGAATACTGGAAAATGCCAACGTACCTAAGACTTTTCCCCAGTCATTCATATATTCTATATTTCTTATATTTAATAAAACTGTCATAACCACGACAAAAGAAAAATAAATAACAGACGTCATAAAAATATAAATAATCTGCCCTAACCCCCATAATTTTCTTCTGCATCTCACCAGTATGTAAATCTGATTCTTATCTATAAATGGTGCGTCACAGTATATAAAAAGCAATGGTAACATAAATAAAATACGTATGTAACGGTCTGTATACAAATGTGGAAATATCCATGGTGACATTTTCATTTTCATAATTAAAGCCTGAGCTGAAATTTCTTTAGTATAACTTTGAACAAATATCATCGTCAGTATCATCAATATCCAAATCCGATAATTGGTTCTCCATTTTCTGATATTCTGCATTGCAACAATCAAAGAAATTTTAGCTAATTTCATTTTCCAACCTCCCTTTTACTCTTCGACTAAAAATATATCCCTCTCCGAAAACCACTAGTGCAAAGACAAAAACTGTATAAGCATAGCTATATTCTGCACTCCTTCCCAAAATATCTCTCCCTTTTGCCAGAAGGTACATATTAAGATACGGAGGAAAAAACGCCGTTATTTCCTCCAACAAATAACTAAAAATGAGAGGCGTGCATACTGCAACAAAACCATTCGGAATATATGCCGAAATCATCAGTCCACTCATAACCCAAACAGCCATTGAATATGCGTAAATACTGGCAATAATACATATATACCAAAAAGAGTTTTGATATAAAAGTTCTCCATATGGCATTGCTTCATTCAAAGCACCGGATTTATAAATCCCGCTGTAATCAGTCCCCGTAATAATCAGCCCACTTATAAATAATACGATTCCTATGAAAACCACAAGAAAAGAGCTTGTACTGCAAACAATAATTTTAGATAGTATATAATCTTTTTTTCCAGTTCGAATCACAAGATTTTTTATGTACTGATGCTTCCAATCATCATAAAATCCTGTCACACAGGGCAATGCTGCAAAAATAACAATTAATTTTTTAAAAACGCTTAATCCAATTAAAATATCTAATA
>DXXQ01000020.1 GCA_019416265.1 Clostridiales bacterium
AGATCGTACAGATGATCAAAAGCGTTATGTAGGGATCAAAGATAAACCGGTTTCTCAGATGATATAACAAACGCAATACGGAGAGGCTTACGCCTCTCCGCTTTTTATATATTCCTTCAGGAAATGATAAATTTCTTCTTCAGTGGGGGGACATCCCTTCAGGGTATGACGGAAACGGGAGGTACAGCTTCCCACCCCGAGTACCCCTTCTTTGTTCCGGTATCCCTGGCCGATGGCTACTTTTTCACTGAGCCTTTCCAGAAGGCCGTCCTGCTTCAGCATTTCCAGAGCAGGAATCAGACAGCCGTAGCAGGCAGAACAGGATTCCACCTCTTCTACCGCATCTTCCAGCTCCACAACCTTCCTGGATCTGGGAATCTCTTTTTTTGCCCCTTCATCCAGATATATGATCTCTGCCTTTTTTGTATCGGCACAGCCGGCTCCAAGCTCTGCAGCCAGAGCCACATAGGGAACGTCTGATACAGCGTAATGCATCATTTCGCAGACAAGAGCGTCCATCAGCACCGGATCCCGTCCCGCAAGGATACGGTTCATTTCCACAGGATTTCCTCCGTCCTCGAAATCCAGATCTCCGCAGATATTATCCACAACAATGAAGTCCTGGGAGATGCCTGCATTGAGATGGGCAATGGGCTTATGAAGCCCAAGCGCATGGAAACGCCGTTTCTCGGAATTGGGAATCAATCCCTTCATATTCTTTAAGGCACAGGTGATCTTCGTCTGGCAGTGTCCCTTCAGAACAGGCACATTGATGAGGAAATCAATGGCTTCCACTGTTTCGCAAAGCTTGAGCTCCATCCCGGCACAATCTCTGGCAAATCCTCTGTCTTTTTGCATATCCCGAAAAGGAACCTCCTGTTTTTCGCAGATTTCCCTGAATCCGCAGACCTCATAGGCTTCTTCTGTTTTATCTCCTACCCAGGAGCCTTCCATTACAACAATATTGTGAAACCCGTGATTTTTAAGATATTCAAGGATGCCGTCAACGATTTCCGGATGAGTCGTCCCTCCCCAGGACGCTTCCATGGGCGCTACCAGGTTTGGCTTGATGCCGATGCGCCTTTCTTTCTCTCCGATCAGTTCCGAAAGGCGGCAGGTTTCCAGCAGTTCCATGGTCATATCTTTATAATCCAACCCGGACTTTATATAAATCTGATTTTTTTTCATTTCCCTCTCCTGCTTCTCATTTATTCTTTCTGAAACTATAATAAGCCCAAATCGCCAATCCTACAAGACATAGGCCAAAAATAATTCCATCCAGAACAGGACTTTTCACCCATTGATGAATCCACAGGAGAAGCAAAAGTACAATAACGATCCAGGTCCGCATCCATCCCATCCTTAAAACTCCTTCTTCTGCATAATACGGCTGCTGAATAAGTAAGAGATGAACAAAACTGCCCCACAGATCAGAACTGCTGCCGCCGTCAGGACAACCGGGCCTGCTCCATCCACAAATGCTGTAACCGCTTCATCAAAATGGTTTAATTTTTCTTTCAGCAGAAAAACGTCTTTTAATTTCCCCAGCAGAAGGATACAGCCGAAAATTCCCGCACAGATAATTCCAATGGCCAGTCTTCCCTTATCCGGGCCGAATTTTATCACCATGGGAATCAGAATCGCAGAAAAAACCAGCGTACTGATAAGACTGACCAGAAAAGACAGCCCCAGTTCACCAACAGCAACAGGGGAAGACTTGGTGATGTTGATAAAGAAGGCCAGAATGCTTCCAAAAACGCTGACTCCTCCGACGCAAATGCTGATCAGAAGATATTTTTCTTTCACATAGGTTTTCCTGGATACCGGCAAGGCCATCAGATATGCCATTCCGTTATCCATTTCATCGTAGGATATGCTGTTCAGCACCATAAAAAGCGCCATAAACGCAAGATAAGTCTGTATAAAGGTTGCATCTGTCCCTGAATAAGTAATAAACAGAGCCATAAGAAGCACAACAAGGAAAAATCTTTTGTTTAATGCAATAATTTTCCAGTCCTTTCGTAACAGTCCCCTCATAATACGTCCCCCTTTACAACCATAAAGATGATGTCATCCAGAGAGCTTTTTTCCATTGCAAGCTTTGGATAGTTTTCCATATAGTAATTCTTTTCATTTGTCAGGCAGCGGTAACCGAAGCTTTCTTTTTTTACACGGAGCAGATATTTCTTATCCAGTGAGGCATAGGAAGCTTCATCTGTCTTCAGAATCCCGTAGGAATCGAGAAGCACATCCGTTTCCTCTTTCAGAATGATCCTGCCCTGGTCAATCATATAGATTTCATCGCAGAGCCCCTCCAGATCCGAGGAGATATGGGAGCTGATCAGAATCGACCGTCCCTCTGTCTCCATAAAATCCCGAAGAAGATCCAGAATCTCATCTCTTGCCACCACATCAAGTCCTGCTGTAGGTTCGTCAAGGATCAGAAGCTTCGCGCCATGACTTAATGCCAGCAGCACCTTCAGCTTCGCCTTCATACCAGTGGAAAATTCTTTCAGTTTTTTGTCCAGGGGCAGGGAAAAACGGCTGCATTGTTCCAGAAAGTCTTTTTTATCAAAATTGTGATAAAGTCCTTCCATAACAGGGGCAATCGCCCGAATATTGAGATAATTACTGAACATGCTGTCCGAGAGAACCACTCCGATTTTTTCTTTATCCTCAGGGGTAAGCTCTCCTGCCTTTTTCCCAAAGATCCTCACTTCTCCGCCGGAGGGACGGATCAGGTCCAGAAGCAGCTTAAAGGTTGTGCTCTTCCCTGCCCCATTTGCACCGATCAGTCCAATCACAGAGCCCTCGTTTACCTGAAAGGAACAGTCAAGCCGGAACTTTCCGTAATCTTTTTTTGCACCAATTAATTCTGCTAACATGGTCAATCCTCCATAATCAGTTCAAACAATTCACGGATTTCCTCATCAGACAGCCCGCTTGCGCGTCCCTTTCGGATTGCCTGCTCTAAATCCGCCTCTACTTCCTTACGTCGCTCCTCCATAAGCAATCCCTGGTTGGCATTGGTAATGAAGCTGCCTTTGCCGTGAACAGTCATTACAAAGCCCTGCTCTTCCAGGTAGTCATAAGCCTTTTTCACAGTCAGGGCGCTGATCTTCAATTCTCTGGAGAGGGTTCTGACGGAGGGGAGCATCTCCTGCTCCTTTAAGGTTCCGTCGATTACCAGAGCCTTTATCTGATCCGATACCTGCTCGTAAATCGGCTGCATGGAGGAGTGGTTGATAATAATTTTCATAGGCGCCCTCCTTCATTGCCAGATGTATGATCACTTCATCTGACACAAACAGTATATAACAGTATGTAACTGTTGTCAAGTGTTATATACTGTTTATTCAATTACTTCCTGTTTTATTCAAAAAGCCGGTACTGATAAGGCTCTCCGGACATTTTTACAGCAATTTCTTCGGGAACTTCAATCATCCCGAATTTCCAGAACAGCGGATAAATATAAGAAATTCCCCGAATATCCCCCAACGCCTTTGGCCGGGAAACGATCCTGTCCCCGGCAGCTTCCTCCTGTTTCCTCTCCAGAGCATGGGAAAAAGCAAGACGTACGCTGCTCCAGGCAAGAGTTTTGCTTTTCTGTCTCCTGTCTATGAGAAGCTCCCGGGTGGGCAGGCCGTTTTTTCCGATTTTCAGTTTGTAATGGTAAGGCAGACCGGATGCCGTATAAAAAGGATGATCCTGAAAAAGACAGATTACCTGCCACAGGTTTTCTTCTGTAGGGGATTCCTGAAGCAGGCTAAGGGACTGCTTCTGTTCTGCAGAGAGTGATTCTGGTGTACACATGATTCCTTCCTCCTTTGCAGGCTCATTATTAAGCGGCCCGCTTTGTTCCATCATACCCCATGGCAGCTTCTGTGAAAAGCTTTTTTGTATAACAGATGATCTGAACAGATAAAAACAGCCGCTGATCCATGTAAATGACTGCTCATTTTACACTTCTCAGCGGCTGCTCAAAGAGGTCTGTTTCATTAAAACTTTATTCCAGCCGGAGACGGAGCTCCCGCTGAGATAAAAATTATGCGTTTACTTTTCTCATAGCTGCTTCAACCACATGGCCTACAAGTACGGAAGTTGTTACGCTTCCAACTCCGCCCGGTACCGGTGTGATCGCATCTACGATCGGCTCTACTGCTGCGTAGTCAACGTCACCGCAGAGCTTGCCTTCTGCATTTACGTTGATTCCTACGTCGATAACAGTCTGGCCTTCTCTTACATACTCAGCTCCTACAACCCCTGCACGGCCTGCAGCAACGATGATGATGTCTGCTTCGCGGGCTACAGACGGCATATCAACTGTTCTTGTATGGCAGATAGTCACGGTTGCGTTTTTCTTAACAAGCATCATGGCAGCCGGTTTGCCTACTACAAGGCTTCTTCCGATCACAACTGCTTTTTTGCCTGTACAGTCGATTCCGTAATGGTCAAGGATCTCCATACATGCCTGTGGAGTACATGGCGGGAATCCGATTTTTTTGCCTGTGAAAACGCCGGACATGGAAAGGTCTGTCATACAGTCAACGTCTTTTTCTGCTGCCAGAGCGTTTTCGATCACTGCCTGATCCAGATGTTTTGGCAGAGGGCGGAATAATAATACGCCGTGGATGCTGTCGTCTTTGTTTACTTTATCGATCACTGCAAGAAGCTCTTCCTGGGATACGTCTTCCGGTAATAAGAATTTTTCGCATGCAACGCCTAAGGTTTCGCAGCGTTTTGTCGCTCCCTTTTCATAGGAGATATCGCTTGGATTTTCGCCTACGCGGATAATTCCAAGTGTAGGGTTTACTCCTTTTGCCTGAAGCTCTGCTACGTTTGCTTTGATTTTTTCATTTAATGCGGCTGTTACTTCTTTGCCTAATAACTGTTTCGCCATTTTTTGTTCTCCTTTATCCGGTATCAAATATTATTTTAATCTGCCAAGTACGCTGTCGAAGGTTTCGTCTGCAATTTTTGTATATTTTTCAAGCATTGCGTCCGCTTTTTTGTTTAACTCTTCTGCGTATTCTCTGTCAGCCATGGATTTGGTGTTGATATAAACATTCAGGCTGGCACCTTTTAATGCTGCTTTACAGAAAGCTGCGCCAACGCCTGCATCGCTGATGGCAAGCTTGGATCCCTTTGCGCCGAACTCAACGATCAGTTCAATGGCTTCACAGCACTTCTCCATGATCTCCATAGGAACAGAGCAGGCATCTTTCAGCACGATTTCCATAACGCGGGCTTTTTCAGCCTTTTCTTCCTCTGTCTCTCTCGGCATACCATAAGCCTTTGATAACGGCTCAAATACTTCTGCGTCACGCTCGATCAGACGAAGGAAATCCTTCTGTAACTGGTCGCATTTCGCCTTTAATTCATACATTTCCTCTTCAACGTCAGCATATTTCTTTTTGCCGACTGTTAAGCTTCCCACCATATTTCCAAGGGCAGTACCAACTGCGCCAACAAGCGCAGAAGCGCCGCCGCCGCCCGGAACCGGAGCCTTAGATGCTAAAACCTCTACAAATTCTGTACATGTACTTGTTGAAAATCCCATATCTCTAAAATCCTTTCCAGTTTATTCCTTTTTCACAAAAGAACCGTATAAGTTCCCCAAAAACCGTCTGTCAGAACAGTCCTGTAATCTTACCTGTCTCGTCCACATCGATCTTCTCTGCAGCCGGTACTTTCGGAAGTCCCGGCATAGTCATGATCTCGCCTGTGAGCGCTACAATAAAGCCTGCGCCTGCGGAAATCTTAAGATTACGCACAGTAACTTCGAAATCCTTCGGTGCACCCAGCTTGGTCTGGTCGTCTGTTAAGCTGTACTGTGTCTTAGCTACGCAGATCGGGCAGTTTCCGAAGCCGAGAGCTTCCAGTTCTTTCGCCTGTTTCTGAGCGTTGGCTGTGAGCACAACTCTCTTGCCGCCGTAGATTTTCTGAACGATCTGGTTCAGCTTGTCTTCGATGGAGCCTTCCAGCTCATAGGAATATGTAAAGTCGTTTGGTTCTTCCACAAGACGGATCACTTCTTCTGCAAGCTTGATTCCGCCTTCGCCGCCTTTTGCCCATACTTCGGAGAGAGCTACGTTAACGCCGAGTTCTTTACATCTTGCTTCTACAAGGTCAAGCTCTGCCTTTGTATCTGTCGGGAAGGCGTTGATCGCAACCACACACGGAAGCTTGTAAACATTCTTGATGTTGTCTACATGTTTCAGTAAGTTCGGAAGACCTTTCTCAAGAGCTTCCAGGTTTTCGTTATTAAGGTCAGCCTTAGCAACACCGCCGTTGTATTTCAGAGCACGAACTGTAGCTACGATAACAACTGCGTTTGGTTTCAGACCTGCCATACGGCACTTGATGTCAAGGAATTTCTCAGCACCAAGGTCAGCGCCGAAGCCAGCCTCTGTAATCGCATAATCAGCAAGTTTCAGAGCCATCTTCGTAGCTGTTACAGAGTTACATCCGTGAGCGATGTTTGCGAATGGTCCGCCGTGTACGATCGCTGGAACATGCTCCAGAGTCTGTACCAGGTTCGGTTTCAGAGCGTCTTTTAAGAGAGCGGTCATTGCTCCCTCTGCATGGAGGTCATGTGCAGTAACCGGTTTCTGTTCGGAAACCTTTCCCTTTGTATAACCGATGATGATACGGCCAAGTCTTTCTTTCAGGTCATTGATATCGCTGGCAAGACAGAGAACTGCCATGATCTCAGATGCAACGGTGATGTCGTATCCGTCTTCACGAGGCATACCGTTTGTCTTTCCGCCAAGTCCGTCAATAACATTACGAAGCTGACGGTCGTTCATATCCACACATCTTCTCCATGTGATCTTTCTCGGGTCAATGTTTAATGCGTTGCCCTGGAAGATATGGTTATCGATCATAGCTGCAAGTAAGTTGTTCGCTGCTCCGATTGCGTGGAAGTCGCCTGTGAAG
>DXXQ01000200.1 GCA_019416265.1 Clostridiales bacterium
CAGACGCAAGGGACTTAAAATCCCTCGGGGGCAACCCCGTACCGGTTCAAGTCCGGTCACCGGCATAGGAGAGAGTTTGTATGATACAGACTCTCTTTTTTGTTTTGTAAATTCCTGGCTGCCGCCTTTGCCGTCCGCGCACTGGAGTGATCTGCGGAAATGAACAGTATATATTTTTGCAATAATTTAAAAAAATCCCATAGAGAAATTGAATTTGACTATGCCATTTTATCCATGTATAATCAACTCGGTTTTCGGGATTGTCCGGAAGAATACTATGGAATCATCCAGGAGGGATAGAAGTTGAGAAAGAAAACACGAAACGCGCTCTTATGTACACTGGCTGCCATGGCGGTACTGACAGGATGCGGCGGAGACAAAAAGGAAACGGCGGCGGCGCCGGCTGAGGGGACTACCACGGCCGCAGTGACAGAGGCTGCCAAGACAGAAGCAGAAACCACAGCCGCAGTCCAGACAGAGGAAAGCGGAGAGAAGAATCTGATCATGCCCAGCGCCAGCTGTGTGGCAAACCTGAATCCCCTTCTGGAGGGTTATAAGGAAGCTGCGATGCTGAATCCCATTTACGATCCGCTTTATGTCATCGACGTAAATGAGACCAGATATTATCTGGCAGATTCCTACGAGGTTTCTGAAGACGGAATGCAGATCACTGTAAAATTGAAGGAAGGTCTGAAGTGGCATGACGGCGAGGCCATCACAGCCGACGATATGATCTTCACCATGGATGTCTGCTCGGATACCAACAACGGCGCAGGCGGAACCAACATTGTGATCCTCAATGACCAGCCGGTGAAATATGAGAAGGTGGATGATCTGACGGTTAAGGTTACTCTTCCCATGGCATCCGCATCCTACGCGGATCTTCTGGGCGGTCTGACCCTGATTCCGGAGCATGTATTTGAGGGCAACCCCAGCGTAGTATCCGCAGGGGAAGCAAATATGAAGGGAATCGGCTCCGGTCCATATAAGGTAACAGAGTTCAAGCAGGACGAGTATCTGCTTCTGGAAAAATACGACGATTACTACATGGGCGCTCCGTCCATCGACAAGGTGACCTTCCGCATCATTTCCGACCTTTCCGCCCAGGAGGTGGCTCTGATGAACGGGGAAGTAAACTTCATGGAGCTGGCAAATGCGCCGGCAGTGGCCAAATATGAGGCAGATCCCAACTTTACGGTTGTGAAGTATCCGGAAGGCCGCGTAAATTATCTGGCTGTGAATAAATTCTGTGAGACAGTCCAGGATCCCAAGGTAGTGGAGGCTGTATTTGCAGCGTTAAACCGCGATGAGATCATTGCAGGCGCTTACGGCGACGGAATGGCAGAATCCGCCAATTCCATCTTCAGCAATGTGAATACCTTCTATGATTCTTCCGTGGAGGGCTATACCCAGGATGTGGAGAAGGCAAAGCAGCTGGTGAAGGAAACCGGCCTGGACGGCAAGACACTGACTCTGTACTTCAACTCCGAGCGTGTATATATGAAGGAGTCCGCACAGATCATCCAGCAGCAGTTAAAGAATGTGGGGATCAATCTGGAGGTGATCCCGCTGGAATCTGCCGGATTCTTTGAGAAGGTATTCGGAACCGACGGCGACTATGAGTTCTACCTGAACGGCTACGGCGCTGTGGGCGATCCGGACCAGGTGGTTGCCGGCATGTACGATGGGACCTGGGGTGTAAACCTGGCTGTCAGCGACGAGGTGGCACAGTTATGGAAGGATGCCCGGACCGTTTATACACCGGAGGAGCGCGCTGCGATCTATAAGCAGATCCAGATCCAGACAAGGGA
>DXXQ01000201.1 GCA_019416265.1 Clostridiales bacterium
GGAGATGTTGTGGCTGTGATGGACTGCGATTTGCAGCATCCGCCTCAGACACTTGTAGAAATGTACCATTTATGGGAATCGGGATACGAAGTTATCGAAGGCGTAAAAAAGAGCCGTGGGAAGGAAAACATCCTTCACAAAAAATGCGCGGGATTTTTTTATGGAATCATGTCCAAAGCAACAAAAGTGGATATGAAAAATGCTTCTGATTTCAAAATGATGGACCGCAGGGTTGTAAAAAGTATTTTATCCATGCCGGAGAGAAATATGTTTTTCCGGGCAACCTCCTCTTGGGTGGGCTATAAAACTACCTATGTGAAATTTGAGGTACAGGAAAGAGAAGCAGGAGAATCCAAATGGTCTGCCTGGTCTTTGATCAAGTATGCATTTACAAATATCGTGGCGTTTACAACCTTTCCTCTGCAGTTCGTAACCTTTGCAGGAGGAATCAGTTTCGTGGGTTCTCTTATTCTGATGATTTATTCTCTGGCGCAGTATTTTACAGGACATGCGGTGGAGGGCTATACAACGACGATCATTGTACTTTTGATGATTGGAAGCGCGATCATGCTGAGTCTTGGAGTGATTGGTTATTACATTGCAAAGATTTACGAAGAAGTGAAACGTCGTCCGCGTTACATTATCTCTGAGATCGTGACCGGTACAAGAGATGCCAGCGAGCAGATCAAACGGGATATGCAGTAGGAGAGGAGCAGACGAATGAAAAATCTGATTTGTAAAATTTATGAAAACTCTGTGGTGCGCTATGTTTTTTTTGGCGGCTGCACAACAATGGTCAACCTGATAAGTTTTTACATACTGAGGAAGTTCGGAATAGGACTGAATACAGCAAATATAATTTCTATTATCCTGGCGATTCTTTTTGCCTATGTGGTTAATTCCAAATTTGTATTCCAGGATAAATGTGAAACTTTGAAAGACCATATACAGCCTTTCTGCAAATTTATCGGCGCCCGCCTTGCCACAATGGTCATTGAGGTGGGCGGTGTGTGGCTGCTTGTTTCCGTTATGGGAATGGCAGATATGATGGGAAAATTTCTGACACAGTTTATTGTATTGATATTAAATTACATATTCAGTAAATTTTTTGTTTTTACATCAGGAAAATAAGTTACTGTTCCTTCTACTCACAGTACAGTTCATAGTGCAGATTACTGTACAAAGGTTTGTTGTGACAGAACTTAATAACTATAAGTGTAAAATATTTCATTGACATGGAGGACGAGACAGATGAAACTGGAAGAAGCAATTTCCAAAGTAAAACCCTTAAATCAGGAGGCAATGATAATCGCCCAGAAACGCTGGGACAGCATTGCAAAACCATTACATTCTCTTGGCAAGCTGGAAACAACGATCATCCAGATTGCAGGTATGACAGGAACCTCTGAGGTTGATATCAGCAAGCGCGCTCTGGTTCCTATGTGCGCAGACAACGGCGTTGTGGAAGAGGGCGTAACACAGACTGGGCAGGAGATTACAGCCCTTGTTGCGAATAACTTTCTCAAAGGAATTACGACAGCCTGCGTAATGGCAAAGCAGTGTGGTGTGGATGTGGTTCCTGTTGACGTGGGAATTGCAGTGGATACCCAGGTGCGTACCGACTTAAAGGTTGCCTACGGCACCAAAAATATGACAAAAGGACCGGCAATGACACGTGAAGAAGCTATCCGTGGAATTGAGGCGGGCATTCAGATAGCATGTGAACTGAAAGAGCAGGGATACAAAGTTCTTGCAACTGGAGAAATGGGAATCGGTAATACTACTACAAGCAGCGCCGTTGCGTCTGTTCTCCTTGATCAGCCGGTGGAAAAAATGACAGGACGGGGAGCAGGGCTTTCCAGCGAAGGTCTGGAGCGTAAGATTAACGCTATCAAAAAATCTATTGAAGTGAACAAACCAGACGCAAATGATGCAATCGATGTCCTTGCCAAAGTAGGCGGACTGGATATCGCAGGAATGGCCGGTACTTTCCTGGGTGGCGCAGCTCTTGGAATGCCGGTACTGATGGACGGCTTTATCTCCTGTGTTGCAGCTATGATCGCAGTTGGAATCTGCCCGGCTGTCTCCCACTACATTCTGGCTTCCCACGTGTCAAAAGAGCCTGCAGCTCATCTCGTGCTGGAACATCTTGGAAAAGATGCAATCCTTCATGGCGATATGTGCCTTGGGGAGGGTACCGGGGCAGTGGCACTTCTGCCAATTCTTGATCTGGCTGTAAAGGTTTACTCCTCCATGAGTACTTTTGGCGATATTAAAATGGACAATTACGAAGAATTAAAATAAAGGGGAATTCCTAACATGATGGTTTTAGTGACCGGAGGAAGCGGGAGCGGAAAATCCGCTTTCGCAGAAGACCGGGTGCTCTCCTTTGGAGATGCCCGCAGAATTTATATTGCGACTATGCAGCCTTTTGATAAAGAAGGAGAACAGCGTGTAGAGCGGCATCGCAGGATGCGCTGGGGAAAGGGCTTTGAGACGGTAGAACGGTATACAGACTTAAAAAATCTGGAGATCCCGGATGACAGCGTTGTGTTGTTGGAGTGTATGTCAAATCTTGTGGCAAATGAAATGTTTGCCCCTGAGGGCGCTCATGAACGAACTGCGGAAGAAATCCTGGAAGGCATAAAAAAAATCCACGAAAAGTCCCGCCATTTTGTGATCGTGACAAATGAGATATTCTCCACATCAGCCTCCTATGAAGGCGAAATGAGGGAATATCTGCAGTTTCTTGGGAAAATCAACAGGGAAATTGTAAATGAGGCAGAGGAAGCGGTTGAGGTTGTGTATGGAATCCCTGTATATATGAAAAAATGTCCCTCTGACTCAAAAGAATAACAGGAAGGAGATTATTCTATATGAAATCCATGTGGAATAACTTTAAAGTGGCTTTTGCCATGTTTTCCAAAATTCCCATGCCCCGGGCTGACTGGAATAAGGAAAACATGAAATATATGTTTTGTTTTTTTCCGTTTATAGGAACTGTGATCGGCGGGCTTACCATTCTGGCTGCGTATGTTCTTGGACGATACGGATTTGATGTGGATTTCGGTGCAGTGGTTCTCACTCTGATCCCGGTCATTGTAACAGGGGGAATTCATGTGGACGGTCTTCTTGATACCTCCGATGCCATGAGCTCCTGGCAGGAGAGGAGCCGCAGACTGGAAATCCTTAAGGATTCCAATGCAGGAGCTTTCGCAGTTATCACTGCCTGCGTTTATTTTCTCTGCTGGTTCGGAGCCTACAGTCAGATCATCAGCCGGGGCAGCATGGAGGCGCTGCTTGTACTGAGCCTTGGCTTTATGGTATCCAGATGCCTTTCCGGAATCGGCGTCATTGTGCTTCCAAAAGCCAAAGCAGACGGAACTGTGGCAGAGTTTTCCAGGAATTCCGCGGATAAAGTCACAAGAAAGGTTCTTATAGTTTACCTGATGGTTCTCTTTGTCCTGATGGCGCTGATCCATCCTGTGTATGGAGTAGCTGCTTTTGCGGTGGCTCTGCTTATTTTTGCCAGATATCGGCACATGGCGCTGAAGTTTTTTGGCGGCACTACAGGGGACTTATCCGGATGCTTTCTCTGTCTTTGCGAAGTGGGGATGGCATTGATGCTGGCGGTTTTGGTAAATGTATTTTAGCTTGAAGTAAAATTTCAGATTAGTCAGATGAGAAAAGAGGATGCTTTTTTGGAAAGCACCCTTCTTTTTTGCATAAAAATAATTTTCTGTTTCTTCCTTTTATGAAAAAGTTTGCCGCAAACCATGCCACATCTTGTTTTAGCTTTGTATTTATATTTATAATAAAAGAAAAGACATAAGAAGGAGCTTCCTGTATAATTCAAGTATAGGGAATTCCGAGAAAGAAGGTTGAGAAAAAAATACCTCAGAGTAAAATAAGATTACTGACTTTGCCGGTTAG
>DXXQ01000202.1 GCA_019416265.1 Clostridiales bacterium
CCTTTAAATGTGACCCAGCCTTTTTTATTTAAGGTAAGCCGTCCGTTGGCCTCACCGAAAAAATAGTCTCCTTTAAATTCCTGCCTGAATACTTTCGCATCCAGACTGTGGAATCTTTTTCCTGTATTAAGGATTCCTTTCCTGTTGAATACATAATATCCGCTTCTTAAGCTGCTGCCCTTTGGCATTCCCAGATAGAGAACCTTATCCTCAAAGGGATTATACTGTGCATCTTCCGGAAGCTCCAGCTTCCATTTTTTACCTGTATTCTCCAGCATGGCATACATATTGTTGTTGACTTTCACCCTGACTTTCGCCGCGGCATGCACGTTAAACGGTGAAATCAAAAGACAGAAAAGCAATACCAACAAAATTCCGGGGTTCTTTTTCATAATTTATTCCTCTACCAGATCTGCAATCCACTTCGCTGCGTTTTCTGTATTCTTTGCACTGGCAGGCACTGCAAGGCAGACCGGCTGATAATACACACCCAGCTCTTCTCCCAGAGAAGATTCCGGTCCGAAGGTAATATAATCTCCTTTCAGTCTGTCCCCGAGAGCAGCCTTGGTCTCCTCATCCAGAATGTTCTCCAGATTGTCAAAAATTCCTGAGCTGTTGGCTCTCTCATAGAGACTTTCCGGGAAGATCAGGACATCGATCCCTCTTGCCTGAACCTGTGTGGAATAGGCCATCTGCGCATAATAATCAAATTCTGTGCCGTCCTGTCCTGTGGTCAGATTTCCTGCGATTTCCACAGAACTGTATTCATCTCCTTCACAGCCCAGAACCTTTTTGATCTCTTCTGTAACAGCTTCTGAATCTGTCATAGAAGAATTCACGACGGAAATTGCCAGCACAGTGTCTATCTGAAGATTGTGATACCAGTCCATTCCCAGCTTTCCCCCAACGATCAGTGCAATCACGACTATCAGTACCCATTTATAATACATCCAGAAATATTCCAGTTTTTTCTTAACCCCCATCCCCTTGATCTTTTCTTTTTCAAGAAGACGCCTTTCTTTTCTGGACAGGTCCGCGCCGCAGGACTGCTCCGGATTCAGCACACTGGCATCGTGATCTTCCTCCGGTTTCTTTAATCCTTCCATTTCTATTCTCATGTAGATTCCTCTTTACTGTAAAACTTCCTTTGTCTTCCTGCTGCTTATTTAAGGAAACCGCTGATAATCTGTTCTTCAGCCTCTGCTTCCGTAAGACCTAAGGTCATGAGCTTGATGATCTGCTCTCCTGCGATCTTACCGATTGCCGCCTCATGAATCAGCGCCGCATCCACATGGTTCGCGGAAAGCTCCGGAACCGCACGGATCTTTGCGTCCTCCATGATAATGGCATCACACTCGGTATGTCCTGTACAGCGGTTGTTTCCCACAATGTTGGAGGCAAAAAGCTGATAGGAATTATCTCTTGCAACAGAGCGGGATACTACATTTGCAGAGCTGTCCTCTCCGTCCAGCTGCACATCAAAATAGCTCTCTGCATGCTGGTTTCCGTGAGTGAGGAGACGTTCCATAACCACCAGCTTGGCCCCTGCCTTTAAATGTGCAGTATTCTTACGGTTGGTGGAGTCCACTCCCTTAATCTGAACAGTGTCCATCTCCATAAAGCTGTCCTCGTCAAGGGAAATCTCTGTAACAGGATTCATCACCCTTTCCCCCTTGCCGTCACCGCTTCCGTAATGCTTTTCCACATATTTGACATGGGAACCTTTCTCCAGGAAAAAGCGATGGATTCCATTGTGTCGTGTTGAAAGATCGCCTCCGTTATGGATTCCGCAGCCTGCGATAATGGTCACATCTGCCCCTTCTCCGATGTAGAAATCATTATATACCACTTCATCAAGACCTGACTGGCTCATGATCACGGGAATGTGTACGCTCTCATGCTTTGTTCCCGCCTTAACATGGACTTCCAGCCCTTTCTGGTCCTCTCTCGTCACAATCTCAATATTTGCGGAGCTTGCCCGTCCCACACTTGCACCGTTGGCGCGGATATTGTATGCTCCCTCCGGAATTTCATGAAGCCCGGCTACCTGCAGTAATAATTCTCTCTGAATTGCATCCATTTTATCAGTCCCTCCTATTAGCGCGCTTCTGCTTTTCCGCAGGCAACAGCTGCATTGGCTGTTCCCAGAAGCTGCGGCAGAATTTCATCTTTTGTACCCTGTTTTGTCACTTTTCCATCTGCAATGAGTACGATCTCATCTGCAATGTTCAGGATACGTTCCTGATGGGAAATGATAAGAATGGATCCGTGGAGCTGGCTGTGCATCTCCTCAAATACCTGGATCAGATTCTGGAAGCTCCATAAATCGATTCCTGCCTCCGGTTCGTCAAATACAGAGACCCTTGTCTTTCTCGCCATGATCGTGGCGATCTCAATACGCTTGATCTCGCCTCCCGAAAGGCTTCCGTTTACTTCTCGTCTGATATAATCCTTAGCGCAAAGACCTACCTTGGAAAGATATTCACAGGCGCTTCCCACAGTGATCTCTTTGCCTGCTGCCAGACGGATCAGATCGAATACCGTTACTCCTTTAAACCTCACCGGCTGCTGGAACGCATAGCTGATTCCAAGCTTCGCTCTGTCTGTGATACTCATATCCGTGATATCCTGTCCATCCCAGAGAATCTGGCCTGAAGTAGGTTTCTCGATTCCTGCAATGATCTTGGCAAGAGTTGATTTTCCCCCTCCGTTGGGTCCTGTGATGACAACGAACTTATTGTCCTCCAGAGTCATGCTGACGTTGTCAAGAATTCCGATTTCCTTGGCATTCTTTGCCTTTTCATCAGGAACCTGGAAGCTGATATTTCTCAATTCTAACATATGTTTAGTTCCTCCATATTGGCGGCGCTTCTGCCTCCGCCTGTTTTTTCCGCATTCTCTTCCTTCCGGAAATCGTCTGCGTTTTTTCCAAAATTAATACGCGGCTGATAGGGCTGCTGCTTTCTCAACACGCTCTAATCCATATCATACCACATTTTTCTATTTGTGAATAGGTTAATTTTACACGCTTGCAGGGGCCAGCCATCCGCTGTCCAGGCGGGCAAGAAGTCTTGCATTATGGTAGGCCATTTTTAAAGTCAGACAGGTTCTTCCCAGGTATTTGCTTCCGTCCGCTGTCTTCATACAGGCAAGAGCCAGGTCTGCTTTTCCCGGGTGCTGAAGGCAGATCGGTATCAGAAGCTGAATGGAATGATTGTAATATTGGGGAATTGCAGTTTTATAATCAGCCTCCAGCATCCGTCTGGTCTGCTTCAGGGCGCCGTCAAAAAGCTGGACTCTCATGCTGCTCTCCCTCACCTCCCTGGGAAGACGCCTTGCATTTTCCTCCTCACCGAAAATATGCTCATACTGGGGAATAATGGGCAGACTGGAATCGAAAACAAGATCCGAGGGATTTTCCACATAACTGGCCTTTTCCGGCAGATGTGTGATTTCCTCCCTCAGAAGATGATATTCCGTGTAAAATCCATCAAGATACCACGCCTGACGCTCAGGCACCAGATTCGGAACAAAAAACGCATAAATAGGCTGATAATAGCGATTAAAAAGACCTGTATTAAAGATTGCATATTTTTTATTTTCGTAAACCTTTCCTTCCTCATAAAGTCTGTGAAAGGTGTGCTCCAGATACCCTTTCAGAATCCCTTTGTCCTGTCCCTCCCCAAAGCTCCATCTCTCCGGCGCCATTCTGGCAAGATTCTCGATTTGACGATTATAATTTCCGCAGTAAGTGAAATCAAATAAATCCATTTGAAGCCTCCTGTTCTCCCTTATTTAATTTTAACTCTTTTTTATTATTGTATTTGTTGCAGCGCTGTTCTATTTATTTATTACTATTGTATTTGGAAAAAATCACGGCAGAACTGCCGGACTTAAGATTGTCATCCGTAGAAATTATGATAAAATCCTCCCTGCTGAAGCATTTTTTCAGTCAGGAGCTGTATTGAAATAAAGGTATCACACTTTTCCCCAAATAACAAGCCCTTGCCCGGATTTTTGTTTTTGTTTATAATAAAAGCAGCAAAAAAGAAAGGGCTGTATTTATGAAAAAAGAAGGCTATTATTCCAGCGGAGAATTTGCCCGCATGGCTCATGTTACCCTGCGCACCATCCGCTATTATGACAAACAGGAGCTTCTCAAACCCTCCTATGTGACGGATTCCGGAGCCCGTTTTTATACAGATGAGGATTTCGCAAGGCTTTCCCAGATTCTGCTCCTTAAATATCTTGGCTTTTCTTTGGAGGATATCAGGGAAATGCTCATCGACGATTCCGATTATCACTTTATGCTGAACTCCTTAAATATCCAGCTAAAGCTTGTCCGTGACCGGATCGAACAGATGCAGCTTGTGGAGAAGGCCATTCAGGATACTGCAGATGCCATCGGCTCCCGCCACACCATGGACTGGAACCGGATGCTTGACCTCATCCACCTCACAGGAATGGAAAAAAGTCTCAAAAACCAGTATCAGAATGCCACAAATATCTCGTCGAGAATCAATCTTCACAGCCTTTATTCCCAGAACCGGACAGGCTGGTTTCCCTGGATTTTTGAAAAATGCAGAATTTCAGAGGGCATGAAGATTCTTGAGGCAGGCTGCGGAGACGGCGCACTCTGGACCCAGAGCATTGCCGCCCTTCCGTCTGCTGTCTCTGTGACCCTTTCCGATATTTCCCAGGGAATGCTCCGTGACGCAAGACGGGCCATCGGCAGAAAGGATTCCCGCTTTTCTTTTGAAGTGTTTAACTGCGAAAGCATCCCCTATCCTGACGAAAGCTTTGACCTTGTCATTGCCAATCATGTACTTTTTTACTGCGAAGATATCCCCGGGGCATGCAGAGAGATTTCCCGGGTCCTCAAACCTGGCGGACGTTTAATCTGCAGTACCTACGGCAGCCGCCATATGCAGGAGGTCAGTCGTCTTGTACAGGATTTTGACAACAGAATCGTTCTTTCCGCAGACCGTCTTTATGAGCGCTTCGGAAGGGAAAACGGTATGGAGCTCCTTCTCCCCTTTTTCTCCCGGGTAACCTGGGACTCCTACGAAGATTCTCTTCTGGTGCCTGATGCGGAACCTCTGATTTCCTATATTCTCTCCTGTCACGGCAATCAAAATCAGTATCTGCTGGATCACTACAAAGAATTTCGTACCTTTGTAGCCAAAAAAACAGCAAATGGTTTCCATATTACAAAGGATGCAGGGATTTTCCTTTGTGAAAAATAACCAAATTTTAACTATTTTGTAAAAAACACTTGAAGGTGACCTTGCGTCACCTTTTATAATAGGGATAACTTGAACACGAGAGACGCAAACTATCTGAAAAAGGAGATCTTATAATATGAAAGGTATTATTTTGGCAGGAGGCTCCGGTACACGCCTTTATCCGCTTACCATGGTAACCTCCAAACAGTTACTTCCCATTTATGACAAACCCATGATTTATTATCCCATGTCTGTTCTTATGAATGCAGGCATCCGGGAAATCCTGATCATTTCCACTCCACAGGATACCCCCCGTTTCCAGGAGCTCCTGGGAGACGGCCATCAGTTCGGTGTAAGCCTTACCTACGCTGTTCAGCCAAGCCCCGACGGACTTGCACAGGCCTTCCTCATCGGCGAGGAATTCATCGGCAATGACACTGTGGCAATGGTCCTCGGAGACAATATTTTCGCAGGACACGGTCTGAAAAAACGCTTAAAAGCTGCTGTAGAAAACGCAGAATCCGGCAAAGGCGCTACTGTTTTCGGATACTATGTGGACGATCCGGAGCGCTTCGGTATTGTAGAATTTGACAAAGAGGGAAAAGCCATTTCCATCGAGGAAAAACCGGAGCACCCGAAGAGCAATTACTGCGTGACAGGACTTTATTTCTACGACAACCGTGTTGTGGAATATGCCAGAAACTTAAAGCCCAGCGCAAGAGGAGAGCTTGAGATCACAGACCTGAACCGCATTTATCTGGAAAACAGCGAGCTGAATGTAGAGCTTCTCGGACAGGGCTTTACCTGGCTTGACACAGGCACACATGAAAGCCTTGTAGAAGCTACCAACTTCGTAAAGACCATGGAAAGCCACCAGCACCGCAAAATTGCCTGCCTGGAGGAAATCGCCTACCTCAACGGCTGGATCACAAAAGACGACGTACTGAAGGTTTATGAGGTACTGAAGAAAAATCAGTATGGTCAGTATTTAAAGGATGTTCTTGACGGCAAATACCTCGATGTCCTTCACTGATCCCAAACATTTTTAAACTATTTTGATTTTTTGAAAAGGAGTTTTCATTATGAATATTATCGTTACCGGCGGCGCCGGATTTATCGGAAGCAACTTTATTTTCCATATGTTAAAAAAATATCCGGACTACCGCATCATCTGTCTGGACTGCCTGACCTATGCAGGAAATCTTTCCACCCTTGCCCCTGTTATGGATAACCCGAATTTCCGCTTTGTCAAAGAAAGCATCACAGACAGGGAAGCTGTTTACAGATTATTTGAAGAGGAACACCCGGATATGGTTGTAAACTTCGCTGCAGAAAGCCATGTTGACCGTTCCATTGAAGACCCTGAGATTTTCCTCAATACCAATATCATCGGTACTGCCGTTCTCATGGATGCCTGCCGCAAATACGGCATCAAGCGTTACCATCAGGTTTCCACAGACGAGGTTTACGGTGATCTTCCTCTGGACAGACCGGATCTCTTTTTCACAGAGGAGACTCCGATTCACACAAGCAGCCCTTACAGCTCCTCCAAGGCTTCCGCCGACCTCCTTGTTCTGGCTTACCACAGAACCTACGGTCTTCCGGTTTCCATCAGCCGCTGCTCCAACAACTACGGACCTTACCACTTCCCGGAAAAACTGATTCCGCTGATGATCGCAAACGCTTTAAATGACAAGCCTCTTCCTGTTTACGGAAAAGGAGAAAACGTCCGCGACTGGCTCTATGTAGAAGACCACTGCCGGGCCATCGACCTGATCATCCATAAAGGCCGTGTAGGGGAAGTGTACAATGTAGGCGGTCACAACGAAATGACCAATATCGACATTGTAAAAATCATCTGTAAAGAGCTTGGCAAACCGGAAAGTCTGATCACCTATGTGGCAGACCGTAAAGGCCACGATATGCGCTACGCCATCGACCCCACAAAAATCCACAATGAGCTTGGATGGCTGCCGGAGACAAAATTTGCAGACGGCATCAAAAAGACAATCAAATGGTATCTTGAAAATAAAGAATGGTGGGAAACTATCATTTCCGGAGAATATCAGAATTACTACGAAAAAATGTACGGAAATCGCTAAGGAGGTCTGAATCATGAAAGTATTTGTGACAGGTGTCGGCGGACAGCTTGGACATGATGTGATGAACGAGCTTGCGAAACGCGGCTATGAAGGAATCGGAAGCGATATCGCCCCTGTTTACAGCGGCATTGCAGATGGTACTGCCGTTACCTCTATGCCTTATGTACAGATGGATATTACAGATGCCAATTCTGTAAAAGAAGTGATCCGTCAGGCTGCTCCTGATGCAGTCATCCACTGTGCTGCCTGGACTGCTGTGGACGCTGCGGAAGACGAGGAAAACCGCGAGAAGGTACGCCTTGTCAATGTAGCCGGCACTCAGAATCTTGCAGATATCTGTAAAGAGCTTGATATCAAAATGCTCTATCTTTCCACAGATTATGTGTTTGACGGTCAGGGAGAAACTCCCTGGCAGCCGGACTATAAGGATTACAAGCCGCTGAATGTTTACGGAGAGACAAAGCTTGCCGGAGAGCTTGCTGTTTCTGAAACTCTGGACAAATTCTTTATTGTCCGTATTGCATGGGTATTTGGCAAAAACGGCAAAAACTTCATTAAGACCATGATCAATCTGGGAAAAACGCATGACACCCTCTCCGTTGTCAATGACCAGATCGGTACCCCCACCTACACCTTCGACCTTGCAAGGCTTCTGGTGGACATGATCGTCACAGACAAATACGGATATTATCATGCAACCAACGAAGGCGGCTTCATAAGCTGGTATGAATTCACAAAAGAGATTTTCCGTCAGGCGTATGAGATGGGTCATCCGGAATACTCACCGGAACGCCTTACAGTAAACTCCGTTACAACGGCACAGTACGGCGCCTCCAAAGCAGCCCGTCCTTTCAACAGCCGTCTGGATAAAAGCAAGCTTACTGAGAAGGGCTTTACTCCTCTTCCATCCTGGCAGGACGCTCTGAGCCGCTACTTAAAAGAACTTGATTTCTGATTTTCAGATTTTTTATATCGAAAAAACGAGTCTGCATCTGTTATTCCAGATGCAGACTCTTCTTTTATCCTCTTTTATTTATCTGTACAGTGACCTCCGCAGCCACACTGGGAATCTCCCTCATGACTGCCGCAGCACTGTCCTCCGGCAGGGCAGCCAATACATTTGGCGCCTTTCTTTTTCTCCTTTATTATGTAGAAAGATGCCGCTCCCGCCGCAAGGAGTATCACAGCAGAAACAATCAAATTTGTCATATATTTTCCTCCTGTTTCTGTTTTCTTATTTTTAATATATATATTTTGTTATATTTATGAATGCAAACTATACTGTGCATTCATCTGTCTGCGGGTATTTCCTGCAAGTATGACCACAACTCCCGCCATCACTGCAACTGCTGCAAGTCCTGCAGCAAATCCGCTGCCGAAAGCCCCTGTTGTAATAAATGTTCCTATCTGATATACAATAAATGAAACGGTATATCCGGTTCCCAACTGTAATGCAATTCCGCCCCACAGCCATTTTTTATCCTGCATTTCGGAATTCATAGCTCCAAGAGCCGCAAAGCAGGGCGGTGTAAAAAGATTAAACATTAAGTATGCCAGGGCGGCAGCCTTTGTAAGCCCCATAACAGCTGCAACTTCACTGCTGCCGCCAACCAGTTCAAAATCCTCGTTGATAAAGTTTGTCAATCCGTATACAACTGCCAGTGTGCCGACAACATTCTCCTTTGCAATAAAGCCTGTAATCGCCGCAGCAGCAAGCTGCCATACGCCGAAGCCCAGAGGAATCAGAAGCACTGCAAAAGGCGATGCAATAGATGCAAGGATCGAGGTACTTTCCATTCCCTCTTCCACAACCTGGAACTTCCAGTTAAAGCTCTGCATGATCTGCACTGCGGTATTGCATACTAAGATGATCGTTCCCGCTTTTACAATATATGCCTTTCCTCTGGAAAGCATGGAAAGGGTTGCTCTTTTTAAGCTTGGAAGCTTATATTCCGGAAGCTCCATGATAAAGAAGGACTTGCGGAACTTATAACCTGTAATTTTGTTCACAAGTAAAGCGCCCAGAAAGATCAGCACAATACCAACAAGATACATGGTTGGTCCAACCCAGGAAGCATCTGCAAAAAACGCACCTGCAAATAAAGCGATCACAGGAAGCTTTGCGCCGCATGGCATAAATGGAGTAAGCATCGCCGTGGCTCTTCTCTCACGCTCATTTCTGATGGTACGGCAGGCCATAATTCCCGGAATGGCACATCCTGTGCCGATTACCATTGGAATTACGGACTTTCCGGAAAGACCGACTCTTTTGAAAACAGGATCCAGCACAACGGTAGCGCGCGCCATATAACCGCAGTCCTCCAAAAGGGCAATGAGGAAATACATGACCATTACAAGAGGAAGGAAGCCGACGACAGCGCCGACACCGCCGATGATACCGTCTACCAGAAGCGCCTGAAGGAACGGGCTTGCCCCCTCTGCAAGACCTCCCACCCAGTTCTGGAACGTCTCAATCCATCCAACCAGCCAGTCTGCGATCCAGGTTCCTACTGTTGACTGGGAAATATAAAATACAAGAAACATCACTCCTGCAAAAATAGGAATTCCCACAAATTTATTTGTAAGAATAGCGTCAATCTTATCCTGCTGATTTTTCTCCTTTGTAAAAACCTTTCGTTTTTCTACATCCTTTACAATTCCGTTGACGAAGCTGAAACGCTTTCTGTCCGCAGCCTCCACTGCCGACTTATCCTGAAGATTGATTTCTTCTTCTATGTAAGGCGCCTTCTGTATGTGCCCTTTCAGAGCTGCCGCCTGACTCACAACCTCCTTCAGCCCGCTGTGTCCTGAAGATGTGGAAATTGTCCTTATCACCGGACACCCGAGTTTCTCTGATAAAAGTTCAATATCTATCTCTGTTTTTTTCTTATCTGTGAGATCGCTTTTATTGAGCGCTACAACTACAGGTATTCCAAGTTCCAGAAGCTGTGTTGTAAAAAATAAGCTCCTGCTTAAATTTGTTGCATCAACAATATTAATAATGGCATCCGGTTTTTCATTCTTTACATAGCTGCTGGTAATGCTTTCTTCCGACGTAAAAGGGGACATGGAATAAGCGCCGGGCAAATCTACGGCGATCAGCTCCTCTGTCCCTTCAAAATATGTTCTTTTCATCGGGCTTTCTTTTCTGTCTACGGTAACGCCTGCCCAGTTTCCCACTCGTTCATTTCTGCCTGTCAGAGCATTGAACATAGTTGTTTTACCGCTGTTTGGATTTCCTGCAAAAGCGATTCTCATAATTTTTTTCTCCTCCTTAGCTCCGCAGTTAGAATTAGCTAACCACTTATCAAAAAAAATAATCTTTTATATTGAAATAGCCTGAGCTAAATCCCTATCAATATTGTATCTCGCATCCTTGATGGAAACCACACAGCCGCCTTTACGGTGCGTAACCACCGTTATGGGTTCTCCGCTGTAGCATCCCAGCGAAAATAAAAACGCATTCAGTTCCTCATCTTCCGTGGCGATATCTTTTACGATATATTCCTCGCCTTCTCTGGCTTCTGATAAATTCATATACATATCATCCCCTCCTGAATTTCTATATCTTACCGCTTAATTAGAAACGCCTCAAGTTATTTATGGCTCATTTCGGTTACTTATCGCTTACAATCATTAGTATATCCTAACTCTTCGATTTTGTCAAATACTTTTTTATTTTACCCTGTTTTTTTCCCAGAATCCCCCGTCTCAGCGACGTGCGCCCCTTACCACCGTTGCCGATGAGCTAAAAGAAAATCTGGAAGCAGTCGAAAACTTCAAATGCTTCTTTTACAACATGATATACTACATCATAATCTTCTGGTCTTTCTTGTATTAAAGATATCCTGTAAAGACCGATGATAATAACATTGTTTTTGTGGCTGTCCTTCAATCGCAATATCGTAATAACTGTGCGGTGTCATATATTTTTCTGTAAGCGTTATAAAACAGGGGTGCTGTGTCGCAAATACAAATGCTCCGTTATCGTTAAAATCAATTACAACCAATCGCTTCAAAACGCCAACCTGATTTGCTGCCAGTACAGCGCCATTTTCTGTCTCATGTATGTGTTTCCTTTACAGTACAATTACTTAATTATATATTTCGTACCTCTGCCTTTGCCTTCAATCGCAATCACACCTTTTTGTTCCATATCTTTCAGCAGCTTTGTTGTCTTTGATTTTCCAAAAGGTATATATGGTGCAATTTCACTTATTGGTTTCAACATTGTCTTGCTCAAGAGTTTATAAATCACTTTTTCGTCTTCGGTTAAATTAACATTCTTTTCAAATAAAGGAAGCACAATTTTCATAGCATTCTCTGACACTTCAAAGTCCGGTTTCATCAACCCTTCTGCATACAGTTGTTTTATTCTTGTAATTCCTGTTCCAAATATCTCGACAAATCCTAATCTATAAAACACATTGGCAAGATTTCTATTTCTTAAAACAGAAAGTTTACCCGACAAATATTCTTCTGCAGTTATTCCAGACGGCAATCCTCCAGGAGATACAACTTCAATTCTGTCATCAAACATGGAAACTCTGATGTGTGAATCCACATCCCATACCCTATGGATCAGAGCATTAGCAATTGCTTCTCTGAAGGCTGCTCCCGGTATCTTCTCTATTTTCTTTCTGTCAGCACCCTGAATTACTTCATACTGATAATAGTCTCTAAATACAGCAATTGCCTTTTCATATTCATCCAAAACGGATATATTTTCAAAAGTTGTTCTCTTTTGAATAATACTGATGTTTTCTCCGAACTTAACAATATCAATTCCCGGAAAATGATTTTTATCCGCCAAAAGTCCTGCTGCATTATTAAAGCCATTTACATTGTCATACAGGTTCAATGTTCTCAATGTATCCTGGTTAAAAGTTTCAATCTGAATACTTTCTTTCAGCTTGCGCTGTAAAATTTCGAAGGACAATTCCTGATCTTTACAAGGTAATTCTTCGAATCTAATATTTTTCCCATCCAATACAAGTCTTGAAAATTCCAGAGTATCTACCTCTATCGTCGCTGTATCATTACGTTTGTATGCTTTTGATTTGTATAAATACGGCTTCTGAAGGCCACTGGCAACAGTGAGTTTTATCGTTTGATCATTATTCTGTATTTCAAGTGTATAATTCGGTTGAGGCGAAATACTGTCATTGATTTTATTTTCGATATCCAGACACGCCTGCTTTACATCCGGCAAACCTTTTACATTTCCATCATCATCTACGCCAAAAAGAATGGTTCCACCATCGTAGTTCGAAAAGGCACTGACTGTTTTTAAAAAAGTATTCGTAATCGTTTCCTTGAATTCTAATATTCTCGTTTCACGCATAATAACCACATCCTTTCGCACTATTGATTATATTATATGCATAAATGCGCAAAAAATCAATCGTAAAAATTTACGATTGATTTTTCAATTGTTTTTATACTATAATTTCTTTTTCGTCCGTTTTGGTTATTGAATGGCTCCTGTTGACACTCCCCACAGGTGAACTACTCGGCAATTGAATTGCCGAGTAGTTCACGGAGCAGGAAAACATCTTCCATTCTTTAAGTTGATAGAGTATAATGTAAGCAACCAATCTGAATTTGACAAAGGAGTGTGATTGTATGAAAAAGGTATTATCAATCGCATTAGTTCTTATATTTTTGTTGGGATTGATAGGATGTAGTAGTAAAGAAAAAATCCCCTCTATTAGTGATGTATCAGAAATGGGGTATGAAGAAGTCAATGAAGCATTAACAGGTAAAGATATTAAGGATATTAGAGAAGCTTGGGGCGAGCCTGTTGAGAGCGAGGACAAAGAAGATGTATGGCAACTTGATGAAAGTATGATGCTTTTTATTACATACAACGATACTGGCATTGTTGAAAGTTGCGAACTTATCTGCGGCACACCATTAGCACCTACAAATATCCCAGAAGATTTTTCATTTTCTCTTGTCTGGAACTGTTATGGTATTAGTTCTTATGACAGCCAAACAGGTAAATTAGTGAAAACTACTGATGCAACAAATCCTGAAGACTATATTACTTATTATCAACTTACTGATGAAGATAAAGAATACATCTACAATTTACTTGTTTCGCTTGATGTAAAATCCTACCCCGATATTTATGACCCTAAAAGCGGAGTGTCCGAACCTCTTATGACACTAATACTTACAGTAAGAGAAAATGGAGAAGTAAAGACTATTACAGCAGAAAATATTAGTCTATCATTTGTATCAGAGGACGAAAAGGGGCAACAATTTCTTTCTGCTTGCGAAGAAATTTGCAAACGACTTACTGCAACCGATGAATGGAAAGCATTGCCTGCCTATGAAAAACTATACGAATAAAGGAACTTACAAATTTCAGCTTGTATAACTGGCAGCCCAACTACAATTAAATCTTCACAGCTTTACTAAGCAGGAGATCCGAAAAGGTCTCCTGCTTTTTTGCACCTCAAATTGAATACGGAACTTTAAGGCACTTGCTATTTTCGTTTTGAAAATGACAGGTGCTTTTTTCGGTTCAGGAAAGGAGTCACATGAATGTATTTGAAGTTGTAAAAGAAAATCATGGACGCAGTTGCGGTTATTGCCAATGAAAACCGTTACCACCCTGTCTGTGATTTTCTTAATGCCCTGCAATGGGACGGAACGCATACGCTTCTGTCTGCACCGCTTTCTCGGTTCTGATACAGATGATTACACCTATGAAGCATCTGTTTCTTTTTTATTTTACCCTAATTCTTCTTTCCCAGGATACCCAGTCTCCGTAAGCTTTCCTTCCGTTAATTTTGAGCCATGGGCGGACTCTCAGAGTATAGATTCCGGGCTTCACCCCTGTAATCCTTGTATAGGTTGTCCGATTGTTTCGTTTATATACGGTGGTTCCGTCTGTGGATCTCAGTTCCATATCTGCTCTTGCAAATCCTTTTGGTACGCCAACCGTTACAGACACAGCTCCTTTACCTGTTTTTACAGTTTTAATCTTCACCTTCTCTGTGGGAATTCCGTTCTTTACTTCTACTTTTACCGGATAACTCCATGATCCAAACCTTTTCCCGGACACTTTTCCATCATAATAATCCCTGTTGTACGCATGGATTCCCAGATAATACGTCCCGTTTTTTACATTTGTGAAGGTGATGGTCTTTGCATCCTGATTTTTCGCCACCTTCACATAATTCTCAGGTTTGTCAACCCAGCGTTTCTTTGTCAGAACCGCATCGAAACCTTCGCTGTTTGCGCAGTCATAAGCCACTGCCTTAATAGTTGACCCCTGTACTTTCACATCTTTTATCGTTGCTCCTTCCGGATAAGGCGGTGCAATATGAGGACAATTCTGGGAGATTGTATAAGATAATTCTATTCCTCCTGTGATGGAAACCTTAAAAATATCCGTAGCTACCTGTTCTTCTGCTTTTGGATGAAGTACAATCGTTGTTCCTTCTCCGGGCATAAGCACTCCCGTATCTTCATCGTCATCGAACCACGCATAGAAATGTTCCGTGTTCTTAAAATTAAGCGTGACGGTTTTTTGTCCATTGTTTCTTATGAATATACTCCGTGACGGACACATCAACATATCCACATCCGGTTCTACATCATCCCATGAATCGTATTCTTCCTGCGTGATCACAGGAAATCTTGTACCGTTTGAAGGTTCACAAACCATTTCGTAATCCTGTTCTGATTCACCACCAATACGAACCCGTACTTTGCACTCTGCCCGAATGCCTTCTTCTGTTTCCATAACAAAGGTTTCTTCATGAAGCCCCTTCGGAAGATTTACCTTCGCATAAAATTTTGTCCCAGTACATTCTCCAGGCTCAACCTTACTTCCTATTTCCATTGGTATTTTGCCCGCCAACGGACGAAGTTTAAAATATTTTAAATCTGATATAGACTTGATATGCCAGGCTTTCGTACCAGTATTTTTAATTTCAATACGTCCCGACAATCTCCAATCACCATAATTTTCTCCCCATTGACCCAAATCGCAGACTTCTTCAGAAACTGTTGCCTCATACTCCTTTGTGTTGCCTGCATCC
>DXXQ01000203.1 GCA_019416265.1 Clostridiales bacterium
GTCTTGTACAGGGATTTAAAGTAGCAGCAGCAGATCAAGATTTTGATATTAAAGATGGTACTTACAGAATAACAATTTCTAAAGATGGCACTGTGATTCAGACTGGTGCAAAGGGTGACTGGCAGAATGCGTTAAAAGAGTATACGGGATATGAATTTGAGAAAGATGTAAAAAATCCAAATATTAAATTAAAATCTAAAAAATGGAATAAAGCTGATACATGGTCTGACGGTGATAATGCAAACCTTCCAGCCGAAGGAGAAATAGCAGCGCGCTTGACTATAGGAAAAGATGGTTCTGTTGTTGTGCAGTATGCCCCAAAAGAATTACTTGATATCTCAAATAAAACTCCAGGTCAAACCCAGTAATCTTAAATAAAGTTTGAAATAAAAGAATCTAACGAAAGGACATCTCCCTATGCTATACGTCCTTGAATCCCTTCCCTACCTCGTCCTCTTCATCTTCGGCACCGTCATCGGAAGCTTCTTAAATGTCTGCATCTATCGTCTGCCTCTGGGGCAGTCGGTGGTGACAGCCCCTTCCCACTGTATGTCCTGTGGGGAGAAGCTTCGCTGGTATGATATGGTTCCTGTGGTGAGCTGGCTGGTACTGGGAGGCAAATGTAGAAATTGTAAGTCAAAAATATCCATACAATACCCCCTCATAGAAGCTGTCAACGGCCTTCTCTATGTGGGGGTCTGTATGGTAACAGGCTTAAACCTCACCGGCATGGTGTACTGCCTTATGGCATCCGCCCTGCTGACCCTAAGTGTCATTGACTTTCGCACTTATGAAATCCCCGTGGAGATCAACTGGTTCCTGTTGATTCTGGGAATCCTTGCAACAGCCCTTGACCACACCCATCTGGCAGATCACCTGATCGGCTGTGTGTGCGTCAGCGGTCTTTTAGGCCTCATCTACATCCTCTCCGGCGGAAACGCCATTGGAGGAGGAGATGTGAAGCTCATGGCAGCAGCAGGATTACTCCTTGGATGGCAGAGAATCATCCTCGCCTTTTTGTTGGGCTGCATTCTGGGCTCGATACTTCATCTGATCCGGATTAAAGCCTTCAAAGCAGGAAGAGTCCTTGCCTTAGGGCCCTACCTTTCCATGGGAATCCTTCTTTCAGCCCTCTGGGGAAATCAGTGGATTGAAAGCTATCTGTCCCTGTTGGGATTGTGACCGCTGCCCTGGCAGCAAAAACGTAGCCGGATTTCCGGCTACAAAGGAGCATTTGAAATCCGTGAAGGAAAGTGCTTCTTTGTAACGGGAAATCTTATTCATTAAATAAAAATACGGAACAAAGGAGAGAAAGATGGCTAGATTTATAAGTATAGAAGTGGAATTCTCACAGGTTCGTGTAGCCGAGATCGACAGCGGCAAAAAAATGAGCAAAGTAAGAAACTGCTTCTGGTTTCCAACTCCCAGAGGAGCCGTGGAAGATGGAATGATTCGTGATACAAAAGGTCTGGGAGAAGCATTAAAAAAAGAACTGGCCAGTCGAAAAATCCGAACAAAGAAAGTATACTTTGTAGTCGGCTCCACACGAATTGCCAGCCGTGAAGTGCGGATTCCTTTTGTAAGTAAAAATAAAATACAGAGCATTGTAAACGCCAACGCCTCAGATTATTTTCCCATTGATATTACGAAATACGTCATTTCCTACAGTGTTCTGGGAATTGAAAGCGTAAACTCGAGTGAAGTTGACAATGAGAGCGAAGAGCAGAACAGGAAAAATCAGGTAAAACAATATCATCTGATGGTTTATGCGGCTCCCAAATCAATCTCCACAGCCTACCATGAGCTGGCGCAGACTGCAGGCCTTAATATGGCCGGCCTTAACAGCACCGGAGACAGTACCTACCAGGCGATCCGGAGGCTTTTCTCCAATCAGACCTGTATTTTGATGAAGATCGAAGAGCATACCACAGGAATTATGGTAGTTAGAAACGGCGAACTGGCTTTGCAAAGAAATGTAAACTACGGAGTTGACAGTGCAATGGACACCCTGAGAGCCTTTCCCGAATTCGGGGAAAACATGGATTCCCGGGATGCCTTAGAGCTTCTTTGCAATCGAAACCTCCTCACCTCTTCCCTTGATCTTCCCATGGATGTGACAGAGCCGGAGGACACCGATGAATTTATAAAAACAGCCAGAAGAGAGGTGACGGAGAGCCTCCGCTATCTGGTAGGGAATATTTCCCGAATCATGGATTACTACATATCAAGAAACCCTGACGTAAATTTTGACTCTATTTTCTGCTGCGGAATCGGAACACAGATACAGGGATTAGCAAGGCTTCTCACAAACGAGCTGGGACAGCAGGTAGAACCCCTTGATTCCATCAAAGGCTTTTCCTTTGCCAAAGAACGGCCGCAGGAGGGCTTCAGCCCCTATGTTTCTGTTTTGGCGCCCCAAAAATCAGGGGTAAACCTTATGGAAAACCTTTCCGGAAAGAACAGAGAAGGAGACATGAGCGGCGCCATCGTTGTTTTCGCAGTAGGCGCTCTGTCAGCGGCAGTTCTCATGGGAGCTTCCACAGCAGTCCGCCTTTATCACCAGCGCCAGCGTGACGAGCTCAGCCAAAGGATCGAAGAAGAAAGCGCCATTGAAGAGATTTATAACAGGTATAATATCTCCAGGGAGCAGTTTGAAAATTTCCAGATCATGTATGAATACACCAATACTCCTAACGAGGGACTTGTGGAATTTATTGAGGAAATGGAAGAAAAAATGCCTTCCAACATTACCATTGAAACCTTCAGCTCCACCGGAACCCAGGTAAGCTTTTCCGTGCGTCTTGCAAGCAAGGCGGAAGCTGCCAATGCGCTGATGCAGCTGAGAACCTTTGACAGCCTCCTTACTGTCACGACCACGGGAATTGACGAAGGAGAGGACGGAACTGTGTCCATGTCTGTTACCTGTACGTATCGGAACCAGGCCCTTATGGATAACAACCAATAGGCTGCTGTTAAAAGCAACAGTAATTCAGTAGGAGAGTGAACTTATATGAAAATATCTACACGTGATAAAAAAATACTGCTGATGTTCCTGGGCATTCTCATTTTCGCCGCAAGCTATTTCTTTTACTACAGACCGACCATGGAAGAGGTTCAGATCATTCAGCAGGAGAACGTAAACCTTTCCAATCGCCTGGAGGAGCTTTTAGAGCTGGCGCAGAATAAGGATTTTTATGAGGGCGAAACAAAGGAAATGCAGACAAAGATTTCTGAGTACTGCCAAAAATTCCCATACACCGTTCGTCCTGAGGATGGGATCGTCCTTGCGATGAACATGGAAAAAGCCATGGACATAAAAATCGGAAATGTAGGTCTGGGAGAACTGGAATACGTCTACTCCATTGACGGAAACGCTCAGGAGAACGCCGTAACCCTTCCGGAGGAAACACTGATGGAAAAGGGAAATGAAAACACCCAGCAGCAGATCAATGAGATCGAGGGTGTGGAGGAAATGCCGGAGGCCATAGATAACAATGAGGTCGACCCTTCAAACGCTGCCTTGGAAAGTCCCGGTGCAGATCAGGAACAGCTTTCCCCTGTTCTCTACAGAACAAAGGACAGTATGCAGTTCCAGTGTACCTATAAAAGCCTGAAGGAAATGGTGAAATATCTGGGCTCCCAGAGCGGAAGAATGACCCTTGATAACATTAACGCTTCCTTCGATTCCACCACCGGAAACTTAAGCGGGACCATGACCGTCAACCTATACTCCATGGTAGGAGGCGGCAGCACCTACACCTCACCGGATGCAGGAAGGGTGAAGCTTGGAACCAAAAATATTTTCGGCACCATCGAAAAAACAACCAAAAAGAAACAAGCTGACAAAAAAGCAAACAATAAATAAAAAACATACTTAGAGGGGAGCACAGGTTGGCCCCTCTAAAGCTATTCTTTGGGAAAGGAGATTCGGATGAAGGCAAGACAAACAAAAAGAGACCATTCGAAAAAAAATAAAAATGCCGGTATGAGCCTTCTGGAAGTCATTATAGCAGTAAGTATTTTTTCCATTGCTGCCATCGTCCTCCTTCAGGGCTTCGTCACCTCCAGCCGAATCAACCGCAAATCAAACCTCTACCTGGAGGCCACTTCCACCGCCCAGAACGTCATGGAAGAAATCAAGGCCCGCCCCTTCGAAGAAGTCTCCCTGGCTTTTAATTACCCCATAGACCTGACCACAGGGGAAAGCAGATTTACCTTTTTGAATCCGCAGAAAGATAAAATCAATACTCCCGGAGGACTTGGTATTTGTGAGAAGATAAAAACTGTTGACAAGGATGGGAACAGCATTTTTACGGATGTTCGTCTTACCGGGGAAAATGATCAGATCACAGCATCTGTTATTTCTCAGGATAATGGAAAGACCTATAAATTTAACCCCAGAAAAACGGGAGAGAATGCTTCTAAATATTACTTCCAGATGACAAATGTAACGAATCTTCATGAGACCTTTGATATTCTTGCAGAATTTGATGGAAGTAAGGATTCGGGCTATAAAAAGGCAAACAATCTTGTTTCTGAAGATGAAAAAAATGATATGTTAAGCCCGAATATTGCAAAGCTTGACAGTAAAAGTAATGGATTTTTGATAATGCCCAAAGAATGGGACCACAATGCTATGGAAAATATGGTGGCGAAACAACTGACAATTGCTCAGGAGTTGTGGAATGAAGATTTTTTAGAATGGAGAGATGAAAATAAGAAACCTATAGAGAAACCAGATGGAACAGAAGAGTTTATTTATCCAACCGAGGAAGAATTTGCAAATGCGATTGGAATTCCGAAGCCTACAGTTCCCTTGGATCAGAATGAGGTATATAAAAAAACCAAACGAACCCTTCAGATTGATTTAAGCGGGGAAGGCAGTGTAATTACTGCAAAAGCCCGATACACTTTGAATGCCCGGGAATATAAAGACTCGTCTCGTGGCAAATATGGTAGAATGGACATTTGCTGTGACGGAACACCAAATGAAGGAGGCTCTTGTAAAAAAGGCTGCTGTATGCATACCAGTGTTTATGTTCCGTTTTACAGCACAGATGCAGGCGTTGAGCTGAAAAATATTTATATATTCTATTATCCTAATTATGAATCTACAAATAGTGCAGAACCTCTGGATGTAATAGAATTTGACAATAAAATAAATTATCCGCTTGGTTTATATGTGGTAAAGCAACAGGATGAAGCAAACAGTACCCCTTCTTCTTCCCAGGAAATAAGCTATAAGGCTCAATTGATTATACAGGAAAATCCAACCTCTAACTGGAATACAAATCCAACTCTTTTCCGTGCGCAAACAAAACTTCGAACAAATCTTGATACGGATATCAGCGCCAGAGAAGATGGAACTTTTGTCTATGAAAGACCATCTATTCATCAGATGACATTGATTTATACAGATGAGAAAGGATATTCGGTTAAGGATTCCAATGCGAGAAAAGTGTTGGATTATAACGGATTAGACGATAGAAGAAAACGTGATCGAATTTATACTGCAAAAATTGGCGTTTATAAAAAGGGCGCAGCAGAGAAGAATTTTCCAAACGAGGATTTGATTGTTCAATTAGACGGAACGAAAGAAGATTAATAAATTAGAAGTATCCTTTCGAAGATCGAACTCAACCATTGGAGGAGCTATGAAAGACAGAAATAATACAGATAATAAATCTAATCAGGGCTTTTCCCTTTTTACTGTTATTGTTGCCCTGGCCTTTATTGGGATTCTTGCCATGCTGGTGATTTATATAGCTATGGCAAACTTTCAGATGAAGATTGAGGATATGAAAAATAAAGATAATTTCTATACCGCAGAACAGGCGCTGGAGGAAATTTGTGTAGGTCTTCAGGAAGAAGTAGGAACTGCGATGTCCCAGGCCTATACCTATGTTTTGGAAAATTATTCTAAAATTTCCAGTGACGAAGCCAGTATGGATGAACTGCGTCAGAGTGTGTTCAGAGAACGCTATGTACAGGAATTGGTCAGTATCTTATCCGTGGCAACCGATTCTGCGCAGACTATGACCTATAATATAGATCGCTTAAAAGAGTATATTGATCATAACAGAGAATTTTTGTCGGGCGTACAAGATGAAGCACTTCTTGCCGTAGTTACACCGGAAGGAAAAACCCCGGAGCTTCAGGCAGATTACAAACGGGGAGTCCTTCTTAAAAATCTGAAGGTTATTTACGTAAATGAAAAAGGAATTGCCTCTATTATTGAAACGGATATACGTCTTGGAATTCCGGGAGTACAGTTTCCGACACCGTCTACCTTGCCTGATTTAATGAATATGATTGTAGTTGCAAACGGGGGAATTATCTGCGAAGGCGGTACAGATGCAACTGCAAACGCTGCGAAACCTATAGAAATTAACGGAAGTGTTTATGCCGGACTTTTAAATACAGCTTCGGCAGATGGGAAACTTGCTGTGACTTCTAAAAAGGGAGAGAAAGCACCGGTTAGTATAAAAATACAGGACAATGCAGCAGTAAAGATAGCCTCTGGAGAACGCCTGGTATGTCAAGGGGAAGTTGAGATTGGAAATCAGGGTTCCTTTTCCACGGGGGCAACAGTTGCCCTCTGGGCCCAGGGAATTTCTCTTGCTTCAGCGAAGGTAACACTGGAAGGAAAAACCTATCTCTCTGACGATCTTACAATTGAAACGGGCGCAGGAAGTCAGGTAACTTTATCCGGTGAGTATTATGGATATGGAACACCTGCATCTGCTGGAAAATCAAAAAACAAAACATATTACGAAAAGTATGCGCCATCGGAGACAGATCAGAGCAGTGCCATTGTTATTAACGGAAAGAGTACCACCATGGATCTTTCTGGATTGCAGAAAGTTATGCTGGCCGGAAAAAACTACATAGGAACCGGCAAATTATCTGGTATAACAGGGGATGCGAATAATCAGGATGTAATGATGGGGGAAAGCCTTACAGTAAAAGGAACTCAATTGGCGTATCTGGCACCGTCAGAATTATTGTATGACGGCAAACAGAGTAATCCAATGACCTATGACGAATATTTGAATGTTATGGATAAGCCTGTTACTACAGAGTCATTCCATAAACCGCTGGAAATGTGGAACGGGAAATCCATGGCAGATTTAGGGATTAATGAAAGTGAACCTGTAAAAACAGTATTTTTTAATGACAATCCGGGAAAAGGAGCAGTATATTTTTACTTGAATTTTGCACCTGCAAACCCGAACGATCAGACTCAGATAGCTGCTGCATCAAAAAATGCATCGCTTTATATGCAGCAGTATTTTGAAAACAATACTTTAAAAGAGAAAATGGATAAATACCTGGCCTTTTATCTAAAGGGAGGTGGGATTAAGGTAAATGATTCCAATTCTTATCTGCGTTGTATTACCAATGGGAACGTACTGACCTTTGAAAATGGTGTAAATGCTTCCGGGGAACCAGAGGGTAAAAGTGAACTGAATGCTGCTACCAATACAGACATGGGGTATCTAACAGAGGAGCAAATCGGATATCAAAATATGTGGTATGCTTTAAACAGAAAGATGATCAGCAGCTATGAGCTTTTGAATGAAAAGGTTGAAGATCCGAACGGTATATCAAATGAAAACGGGAAAAGTTTTCACAATGAAAAAGATGCTTCACGAAGTGTGTATGATAATCTGGTAAATGAAGCAGAGATGCTTTCTTTCATATCCAGAAATCATAATATGAATGATAAATACAGCAACGGATATTTATTTAAGACAGCTGCCAAAGAAGAAACTTTATCTGCTGCCATGCTTCATAATAGTGGGGAGACACTGAAATATCAGGTTAAAGATAGTAATGATAAAACAAAATATGTAGAGAAAGAGTTCCCAAGTGAAAAAAAGCCTTTTGTCATTGATTCAGAACTGGCCAAAAGTCTTCGCCTAGTTATTTGTACCGGCGATGTGGAGATTGGGAATGATGTGACTTTTAACGGGATTATTATGACAAGAGGAACCATTACACTGAAGCCTGGTTCAAAATTAAATTCAGCTCCCTTAGAAGCTGCTAAGGTATTTCAGGCGCAGATTACAGATTCTGCCCTCTCCGGGGAAACCATTTCTCCAAAAGACTTCTTCTGGGATGGAGATCATTATGTACTTGGAAACAGCCTGACTACTGAGCAAGGTTCCGATACAGGGAATTTTAGTCATATTTATAATGTATCTGATTTTGTAAATTATGAGAACTGGAAGAAAAAATAAAGGGAAGTATGATGCTTCTTGCTTAAACACAGAAAGGAATTGTTTATGAAAAAAAAGAACAACGGCTTTACCCTTGTGGAAATCATAGTAGTTGTTTCTATTATGACTATTCTTTTAGGTGTGATGTCTCTTTCTTTAAATGCAATTTTAGGCTTTCGCGTGCAAAGGGCAGCCAATTCCATCGGAGCTGCTCTGGAC
>DXXQ01000204.1 GCA_019416265.1 Clostridiales bacterium
ACGTTAGTAGATCCGAAGATCCTTCTCCCGGAAAATCAGGCATGTCTGCGTCTTCCGGGAATCGACGGAAAGGCAAAAATGAGTAAATCGCTTGGAAACTGTATTTATCTGTCGGAGGAGCCGGAAGAAATCAAAAAGAAAGTATTCAGCATGTTTACAGATCCGACGCATATTCGTGTGGAAGATCCGGGAAAACTGGAAGGAAATACAGTGTTTACTTATCTTGATGCATTTTGCAAACAGGAACATTTTGCAGAATTCCTTCCGGAATATGCAAACCTTGATGAGTTGAAGGAACATTATCAGCGCGGTGGTCTCGGAGATATGAAAGTGAAACGTTTTCTGAACAACGTGCTTCAGGCTGAGTTGGAGCCGATCAGAAACCGGAGAAAAGAATTCAGTAAAGATATTCCTGCGGTTTATGAGATGCTTAAAAAAGGAAGCGAGAAAGCGGAAACGGTTGCGGCTCAGACACTTGCGGAAGTAAAAGCTGCGATGAAGATTAATTATTTTGATGATAAGGAATTGATTCAGATGCAGTCGGAGCAGTTCGCAGAGTAAGGAGATGTGCAAGAACGTTTTCGATTTTATGAATGAAAAATTCTGAAATGATGAAAAACTCGGGATGTGATATTCCGAGTTTTTTTGGCGATGGCGATGAGCCAAAGTCCGGGCTTGCCCGAGACCTTGGTGAGTGTAAATAGATTGATGCCCCTGCTTTTTCAGCGGCGTGGTTTCGCTCTGCTTTCCGAGAAAGCTGTCATCGCAAAATCATATCCCATTCAGACGGTCATTCAGTTGTAATCGACAAAACAAAAAAGCCGATACACAGAGATATCAAAAATCGGCGGGAGTTTTGCTCTCGCTTCAAAATGATGTTCTATGTAACGGCTTTGAATTTCAAAGACGGGACTGTTTGTTCATCTGTTCACTCGCTGACAGTACCAAAAAGCATAGAGTACAGACGGCGGTATTTTCTCTTAGCATACACGCAGGCATTGGTCGGTTTACACCGTGTTCCTAATCCAAACATCTTGTATTCAGTTTTAACTCTCATTTAAGAGGAATTTTATTATATCAAAACCATCGCCGAAAATCAAGTTTTTGGTAAGATTCGGCGGCGTAAATTTACTGTAGGAATTATAGTGGCAGAAACTGCCGGATGTGTTTCAGATATATCAGTTCAATTCAATACCTTTTTATACTATACTTCCTTTGTTTTCTTCTTGCAAGTCCTTTACTTTTATAATCCCCAGATATGCGCATTAAACCATGCATACTTTTTCACTTCTGTACTGACACTGTGGTTTATGCTCTCTATATATTTCCCGAGCTTATTGTGACGATGTTTCTCCCATCGCAGCATACTCTCGCAACTCAGCACTTCATTTTCTGTGCCGGCTGCTACCAGAAGCTCCCGCTCCTGCTGTCTGACCAGTTCCAACATATCCCCGCCGTTCCAATAATACGCCCTTAAATGCGCCATTTTATCTACTCCTGTCCGGCTCCAGCCCATAGGACGGGAACTCATTCGCGAGGACAATACATGGCTCACATGCCCTTCTGCACTGCATCCCTTTACTGTCTCTCGATCCTTTAAACGGATTTTTGCTGCTGTCCAGTTCGAGAGGATATAGGCTCCGCTTTCTTCAATCCGTTTTTCTGTCGCTTCTGTTTCTGCGCAGACTTTCAGCTGTTCAACTACACTTTGGAAATCTGCCTTGGTTCCGCTTTTGATCGCATCACAGAGTTCTTTTCGTGCATCATCCACGCTGTCTTTCAAATGGCTTGTCATTTTCAACAGATACTTTTGCAGATGGAATTCATCCAATACACTGGTGATCCCTGCAATCCTCTTTTTCCCGCTCTGGATCCATGTCCCTCCATCTGCATTCAGATAGATCTTCTTCACTTTTTTCAGATCATAATGGCTGTCCAGATATGCATATACCTCGTCCCACAGCTTTGCGTTATCTGCTCCATCGTAGACTCCGCTGAAATAATGGGGATTGACCAGCTTATGCCTTTTACTCTTTGGAGATTCCGGCTCAATCCCCTCATACACATACACCAGCTTTGCCAGAACACAGTTATTCTTCCAGTTATTCTCTCCGGTCTCCAAGTCCCCCTTCTTCTCTTTGAACTGTAGGGATACATGGTCTTCATCCGCATCAATATACAGAAACTCAACTGCCTTTTTCTTCGGCTGTTCTTCCTTCTGTTGCGGGAATGTCAGTTTATGCAGTTTATTCTTGACGGTCTGTTTGCTCACCTCGTCTGTCAGGCTTGTTTCTTCCCCTGCTTTCCGGTATGAAGTCTGAACCGCCTCCTCCAACAGTTTCGCTTCAGCGTCTTCTGTCAGCCGTTCATGGCTTTCTATCCCTATGATCCGATCCAGCAGATAAGCGCTTTCTCTGGTCTGTTTATTCCGGAACAATGTCTTTTCAAAGCAAACAGTCCCAAGACATGTTGTCAGCTTTTTCTCATCGGTCCTTACCACTTCCCAGGACTGCTTCCTTTTTACACTATCACGGAGCATCTGGTTGCAGTCTTCTAATGTCTCTTTTATGAGATCCAGTCCCAGTGCAATCACCTCATCGCGGATTCCATAAACAAAGGATGCCATATCCTTAGGGTTTTTCATAAAACTTTCAATTATCTTCTCTAATTTTTTAATGCCAGACTCTTCAAACTGTTGTATACTCTTAATCATAGGGAACACCTTCCTTTGTGCTATTGGTTTTGGTCGACTAATATAATAACACAAAACTGGTGTTCCCTTTTCTATGTGTCCTACAAAAATTTTACGCTAGCGGTCCCTTTTCTGCACCAATAGATTTTGACCACTCTTTATAATGTTTCTGTGCTTTTCCTACTGCTTCCGCCGATACCCTCTTATCAAATCCAACCACTTGTTCACGATTACGCCTACGATGTAAATGCTCATGCTTGTCCACATAATCTTTTAGCTTCGCCTCTTTCGATTTCAGCTTTATGGCAGCTTCCTCAAATGCATCAGGATCTCCAAGCTCATCAAATAGCATACACTCCCGTTTCTGCTTTCGTACATCACGTTCCAACGCTCTTTGTACTTGTGTCTGCTTATATAGACGATTGTTCGCATCCATATCTTCTGTTGGAAAGTATCTTTGAATATTCACCCCAGGAATAAAAGGATACTTATGATGTCCACAGTTAATTCCAAGTATTCCATCCGGTTCTCCATAGCTCGAAGAATTCCAAGGATAATACCGTATCTTCCTTCCGTTTAGATCTTCCGTTGTTCCGCTTGTGTTATCCAAAGAAAATATTTTTCCTTGGTCCTTTGCACATTTAGGGCGGGCTCCTGAGTGGCTGTCTATCTGAATCAGATTCACTCCCATATCTTCGCATCTGGCAGTCTGTACTTCATTCGCCACACTTCCGGCAGTTGTCCTCATCGTCATATTAACATATGCCTCCGGAGTCCAATTACGACCTCTCCTATCAACGAATCCGGTAATTCCTTTCTCGTTGAACTGCCGGATTGTCTTCCGAAGTGCCTGCTGTCTGGACTCTGCTCCTGTAATCACAGCAGCGGTATTATTGTTCATAATCTTCAGCGCTTCTTCAGCAGTGTTCTGAACCAAATTCTTAAAAGCCTCCTGCGCTTTATGCAGCATCGTTGTATTTGTAAGGTTCAAAGAGTCCTTTGCTTGTTTCTGCAAATTCTTCATAACTCGCTTTATGTTTTTGCTCTTCTCAGCATCAACAACCTCACCTATTAACCGCTGTCTTGCCAGATATTGAAATCCGGGATCTGTATTTTTAATAGCTTCTTCTGCCATATCGTTCAACATTCGCTCAGCTGCTGTCTGGCTAAGTCCGGACATCTGCGCAATCGTCTTGATATTTTCTTTATTAAGTTTTCCAATCTCTGCAAGTTTCTGCATCAACCACCGGTCAGTATCGATCGGTTGTTCCCATTCTCGGAGATGTCTTGCGATATTCTGCATGAGTCGTGCTTCCAGATCTATGTATACACTATCTATCGTCTCCGCTTCCTGTTGGTTTTTCAGAAGGTTCATCCTCTACCTCACCTTCTTCCTGATCAGGGTCATCACCTTCCTCTTCTCCTGCTTTTTCATCGTCTCCCATATCCGTCCAGTCAACATCTTGTCCTGTGATCTGATTGTCTCCGGCAATCCGCTCAAGTTCTTTCGTTGCTTCATCTTCGGTGCATTTATTGATTTCCATAATCGCGGTAAGTTTTGAGCGAAGTCCACTCTGCACAAGTTTTATATTCTTGTCGATGGTAGTATTTGTATCCTCAATAATAGAATCGTCAAAGTCAATGGACACTTCTACCTC
>DXXQ01000205.1 GCA_019416265.1 Clostridiales bacterium
GAGGGAGGCGTGTCCACACCTTTTTTCACGGAAAAACATAGCCCGTGGGCCTGACCGTCATTGTGATAGGGATCCTGTCCAAGGATCACTACTTTTACCTCTTTCAGCGGTGTAAAATGAAACGCATTGAACATTTCATCTGCCGGAGGAAAAATCTTCCTTGTGCGGTATTCTTCCATGACTGTCTGATATAATTTTGCATAATAGGGCTGATGAAACTCTCCTTTGAGAGCCTCCAGCCAGTCTCCTGCGATTGGAGCCATAATTATTTTCACCTCTTATTTTTCTCCCGGCTTCCGAAGCCTTGTAAATCTCTTCTTTGGAAACCGGTCTGTTTTCTTTTGTTTTTAAACGGATGCCCGAAAGCACAGTTTCCCAAAAACGGTTACTGCCTTACGGAAATCCCCTGCTCTGCAAGATAAGCTTTTACCTGGGATATTTCCAGTTCTTTATAGTGGAACAAAGAAGCTGCAAGGGCTGCGTCCGCCTTCCCCTCTGTCAGGGCTTCCCGGAAATGCTCCAGAGTTCCCGCTCCTCCGGAGGCGATCACTGGAATGGTTACTGCCTCTGCCACTGCCTTTGTCAGGGCAATGTCGTAGCCTGCTTTTGTGCCGTCGCAGTCCATACTGGTGAGGAGGATTTCCCCTGCTCCCAGGCTTTCTGCTTTTTTCGCCCATTCGACAGCGTCTATGCCGGTATCCAGCCGTCCGCCGTGCTTATAGATATTCCAGCCGCCGTCCTCTCTTTTCTTGGCGTCGATGGCAACCACCACGCACTGGCTTCCGAATTTCTCGGCAGCCTCACGGATCAGCTCAGGTCTGTCAATTGCCGCAGAGTTTACGGAAATCTTGTCCGCCCCTTCTCTGAGAAGCTTCTTGAAATCGTCGACTGTGCGAATTCCTCCTCCTACTGTAAAGGGGATAAATACATTGGCTGCAACCTTTCGCACCATTTCCACAACCGTATCCCTGGCTTCACAGGATGCGGTGATGTCCAGGAAAACCAGCTCGTCTGCTCCTGCCTCGTCATAGGCTTTCGCGATTTCCACAGGATCTCCCGCATCTTTTAAATCCACAAAATTTACCCCTTTTACTACCCTTCCTTTATTTACGTCAAGGCAGGGGATGATTCTCTTTGTAAACATTTATCTTTCCCCCTTTTTTATAGAAGCAAAATTCTTCAGGATCTCCAGTCCCCACCGGCTGCTTTTTTCCGGATGGAACTGGCAGGCAAACAGATTGTCCTTCTCCACAGAAGCATGGATGCAGGCGCTGTAATCCGCAGTTGCCTTCACAATTTCCGGCTCCTCTGCCCGGAGGTAATAGGAGTGTACGAAATACACATATGAGCCCTCCGGCACATTTCGAAATAGCCTTCCCTCGTTCTGAAGGTGGAGGGAATTCCAGCCCATATGGGGGATTTTCAAGCCTTCCTTAGGGGGGATTTTCACAATTTTGCCTTTCAACAGGCCAAGTCCCTCCACTCCCGGGCTTTCCTCGCTGCTTTCAAAGAGAAGCTGAAGTCCCAGGCAGATACCAAGGAAGGGAGTCCCGTTGTCCCGTATCTCCCGGATCACAGGAACAAGTCCGTACCTGTGAAGGTTTTCCATTGCCTGTCCAAAGCTCCCCACCCCCGGAAGTATGACCTTGTCGGCTTTCAAAAGCGTTTCCCTGTCACGGGTAACAATCGTTTCTTCTCCTATATAATGTAGCGCTTTCTCTACACTTTTGATATTTCCTGCATCGTAATCAATAATAGCTATCATGTCAAAACCTCCTGACGGGCTGTTTATTTCCTTGTTTGAAGCAGCTTTTTCTGCCTTCTCCTTCTGCTTTCATGAGCATCGCTGTTCTTATTCATTTTTACAGTATAACGCAAAAACAGACAGTTGCAAAGAGCTTTCTTTGCTTCTGTCTGTTTTTTCTGTCTTCTATGTCAGTCGCTGTGTTTCATTTCTCCATCGGCCCGTTCCAGAGTAAACCAGAATTTCACCCCGTTGTCGTAGTTTTTCACCCCGTAGCTCTGGTTCATTCCCTCCATTATGGCTTTTACAATGGAAAGACCGATACCGCTTCCGCCGTATTCTCTGGTTCTCGCCTTGTCCACCTTGAAGAACTTGTTCCAGAGATTGGGAATGTCTGCTTCCGGAATGGGATTTCCTGTGTTGAACACGGAAATATTCACCCGTTTTTCTTCCATGGTAAGGCGGATTTCTATCTGCTTCTCCCCGTCCAGATGGTTCAGGGCATTGCTCACATAATTGGTCACAACCTCTTCTACTTTAAATTCGTCCGCCCAGACGTAAACCGGCTTCTCTGCCTCAAAGTGTACCTTTGCCTCCTTCTGGGCAATGAGGATGTTCATGGACTGAAGCACCCCGTTTATCAGGGATACCACATCGAAGCGTTCCATCATAACCGCATCCTTGCCTGACTCCAGTTTGTTTAAGGTGAGAAGGTTTTTGACCAGCTTATTCATTTTTGCAGCCTCATCCATGATAACCTCACAGTAAAAGGCCCTGCTTTCCGGATCGTCGGATATGTTCTCGTTTAAGCCTTCCGCATAGCCCTGGATCAGCGCAATGGGGGTTTTCAGCTCATGGGATACATTGTCCAGGAATTCCTTACGCATCTCATCGATCTTGATCTTATCTTCAATGTCCTTCTGCAGCTCGTTGTTTGCAGATTTCAGCTCTGAAATCGTGCGCTCCAGACGCTTGGACATTTTGTTGAAGTTATCTCCCAGTACATCGATCTCATTTCCCACGCTGCTTTCATAGCGGGCATCGAAATCCAGATTGCTCATTTTTTCGGAAAGCTTGGTGAGCTCACTGATGGGCTTCGTGATTCTTCCCGTTACATAGAGGATGACCAGACCGCTGATCAGAAGAGTCACAACTCCCACAAAGAAATAAAAGCTGTTGGAAATCGCCGCATTTTCCCGGATGCTCTCCAGAGGAGAACGGATCAGGAAAAAGTATCCGTTTTTATATTGTCCCCAACACTCCACATAGTCCATTCCCGAAAAGCTGTCGTGGATCTGCCAGATAATGCTGTCCTCAGTTGTCTTTAAGATTCTGCTCTTCGACACATCCTTGTCAAGCTCGCTGATATAGCCGAACAGCTTGCTGCGGAGCATTCGGTCATTGGCTCCCACATAGAAAAGTCCGCTGTTTTCCTGGTTTACCACCACCCAGGAGAGGTTGTTTCTGGAGCTGCCGCGCACCAGCTCATCCGGCACATCTTCTGTCTCGCTTTTATCCCTGGAGCCGTCGTCGTATTGGATGAGAGCCTCCATATCCAGCTTCTCAATGGCGTCTTTTGCCTCCACCAGGACTTCAACCTTCTTTGTCAGGTAGTATTTCGCCAAAAACAGCCCGTTCACTGCCACCATGGCAAACATGGACAAAAGAAAGAGACCGATGAACAGGAAGGCAATCTGATGCCTCAGGGCATGAAATTTCTTCTTTTTTACCGGTTTTTTCTGTTTTGTGCATTTCCCTGCGGGATTTTCCTTTTTCTGTTCTGCCTTTTTCATTCTGCTGCCTCGAATTTATAGCCCATGCCCCAGACTGTTTTAATGTAATCTCCTTTGTCCCCCATTTTGCTTCTCAGCTTCTTTACATGGGTGTCAATGGTACGGGCGTCTCCGAAATAGTCGTAGTTCCATACGGAATTAAGGATTTTTTCTCTGGAAAGGGCAATGCCTTCGTTTTCCAGGAAGTAGGTGAGAAGCTCAAATTCCTTATAGCTTAATTCCATGATCTTTCCGTCTACAGA
>DXXQ01000206.1 GCA_019416265.1 Clostridiales bacterium
GGTCTGCATAGGATCGTTGCCTCGGCCTCCGCTCTCCTGCATCATAATAGCTTGAATAGAAGCTACATATTCCGGAATCCCATACTGAGAGGCATATTTCTGGATTGTTGATGTATATGCCAGTACTTCCTGGCTTAATGATTCCGCACTGCTGCTCCTGGAGGAAGCGGCGATCCCGCCGATCACGCCAAGGATAATGACAAGAAAGACTACGACACTGCCAGCAGAAACAAGCGCCAGTACGTTATCTTTTGTAGTTCTTGCTGGCACATACACTGCTCCTTTATGTCATGGTACGAGTTCCATTTTTCCCATAAAGAAGTAGTATACAAAATCAATCTGTCAGTTGTCTGTCAAGTAACTGTCAGATTTTCTGTCATTTCTTTTTTATATACAGTTACAACCAAATCTTGCCATATAAAAAGCAAGTTCCATTTTTAGAAACCTGCCTTTTATGATTCTTTATATACTTTTAAACAATATCCAATCTCTTTTACGCTACTGATTATATACTCTGCACTTACATCTATTTTTTTCAATTTCTGTTTCAGGCGATGTACCATGCAGTAAATAATATTTGTAATGTCACCATGTGGGTACTCCTGCCATACCAGTTGATAAATCTGGCTATATGTATATACTCTTCCCGGTGTAGATGCTAAAAGATAAAGGAAATCAAACTCTCTTTTTACAACAGGGACTATTTTATGATTCCATTTCACATTTCTTTGAAATGGAAAAATTTCCATCTTCACACCCCGATCAATGTATTTAGCATATCAGTTCCTCCACATGATTTTTTGCATAATCATAAAAAATAGCTATCATTTCCTTACAATACCGGAAGAAATATTCACTACACGTTATATGAATGGTTGCCTTATCTATCATGAGACTCACTTTTTCAAAACATGGTCTGCCATCAACTTCCAGTTCCCGCAATTGATGCTCCATAATTCAATAAGCATCTCCACTTCTAAATCCTAAAACAAACTTTGAAATACATATTGCATTCAGATATTAACAACAAGTTTTATCAAAAGCAGTAATTTTTACAAATTTTTCAATTTTACAATCTAATACAGCTGACAAAAACGAACATTTCTCTACTTCTTTTTCACCTATAACAATGTCAATAACCGAATTCGTATTATGTGAGTAGGGAACAGTTACTTTGTTCCCTGCTCTCTGCCTCTATCAGAATCCTGTCAGTCTAAAAAACATAAGTTCATCCGCTGACTCGTCCTCACGTTCCTGTGTCAGTAAAATCAAAATGGAACCATCGTCCAAAAGCTGCATATCCTCCAGCCATGGGTAGCTGACACCAAATATTTCATTCGTACTAATCGCACCTAAATGTGTTCCATCTTTCGCCCAAAATTGTATTTGACGCATATTCCCGTCTATAGCTACAAAACCATTCTCTGTTTCAGCCATACCCGTAATGGCACCAAGCTTATCCGGATCTTTGAAATCTGTTCCGCCCAGTTCTAAAAGCTGGTTTCCATCGTAATCATAAACAATAATTTTGGTATTCCCGTCTTCAGCAGCTATTTTCCCGGCAACCATGATATGGCTGTTCGTAACCTCTACATCATCCAACATGGAAAATGGCCCTTTACGGGAAGCATCGTCATTCAACCCGGTCAATATCCACGGTTCGGATATCAGGTTTCCACTCTGATTCGTAATTTTCTGAGTATCGCTGTTTACCCAAAAGCTGATTCCCCATTCCCCGGAGGAGTGCATATCCAAATCTCCTGTTATTGTTGTCTGCAATGCCTTCTGTCCGTCTTTTACTCCGATTACTGTTTGGATGCCCGGTGAAAGATACAGCATACCACTGCTGTCTGCAGACAGATATTCATATTCATCCTCCAGTTCCGCCGAAGAAACAAATTTAAGTTCGCTATCCGAGTATTCATATGTATCAAGCTTGTTTTCCAGTAAATGGAATACCTGATCACCATTCTTTACAAACTGATGATCCATAATCTGCAGGACTCCCTGCGGTTCTTCAAATGGGATATATTCCGGTACAATTGTATAGTGTCCCACCATTTGCTGTGTCAGCTCAGGCTGGACCGGAGCGCCATCCCATGGCCATGGCGCATCTGTAAGACCTTCATCCTTCTGCTCTAACATAATACCTTCTAACAGATCCTTCACAGAATCATTTTCTACTTCGCCCTGGATTTTGATTGTATAGGTTGTTCCGGACGCCTCATAACGATATCTGTAAGTATTACTACCGGAATTATTTTCCGGCATTGCCGTGTACTCCGCATTGCCCATAGATATCGTTTTCATTTTCCCTTCCGCATAATCCTCCAATTCTACGCCCAAAGCAACAAGATCTTTTCGGAAACTGTAAGCATCTTCCTTTGATGCTTCGATATAAACAGTGTGTTCGGAACTATCCCTTGTTTCTCCATCGAAAAAGCTAACGTTAGAAAACTTTTCTTCATTTTGCATACCTTCTTCATCATATTTCCAATTTTCGGGATAGTACACCTTAAAGAATCCCGTATCGAGACTTTCCCGGTCTTTGAATTCAGCTTCCGGTTGTTCCGCTTTTTCCGACTGCCCCTTTTCTCCTTCTGCACCTGCCTTTTTCTGTCCACATGCCATCAGCATCACCATGCACAGAATCAAGCAAAACATATACCATATCTTCTTTCCCATACTGTTTCCTCCCATCTGCAATTTCTGGATTTTACTAATTATTTCTTTATTCACTATCGCTTTTTACACATTGGAACGTGTAATAATCCTCATCATCACTGTAATCTACTTCC
>DXXQ01000207.1 GCA_019416265.1 Clostridiales bacterium
CATCATGATTCCTGTAAGTGAAATCGAAAGCAGGATAGTATCTTGTCCGAAGATAAAGGTAAGAATGGAAGGGATTTGTTCCGAAAATTGGTTTGAGGAAAATGAAAAGATACTTCACATATTTTTTGAGGACGCCCGGCGGAATTTGTTTAATGTGGTTCAAGTCAAGGCAGAGATAGTAAAATATTATTATGCTCTTGAAGAAGGACTACCAGAGGTTTTTCCGAAAGAAAGACTGAGAGGATTGAAAGATTACACAGGGATTGATGCTTTTGATTCTGGGAAAATGTTGGAAAACTGGTTGCTTGATCTGTTGGAAGAAATTAAAGAAAATGTTATGGGTCTGGATTTGAATTTGCAGAGAATTAAAGAATATATAGAGACTCACTATATGGAGGAGATAGGTCTGGAACAGATTGCGGATGAGTTTCACATGAGTATGCCTTATTTTTGTCAGTATTTTAAAAAGAATATGGGAGCCAGTTTTGTGACGTATCTGAACGGGTTCCGAATACAAAGAGCGAAGGAGCTTATGAGGGATAAAACATTATCTACTGAGCAGATTGCAGATGCCATAGGAATGAAGAATACCAATTATTTTATACGTCTGTTTAAAAAACATACAGGCATGACTGTGAGTGCATATAGGAAAACCTTAAAATTTTGAATAAAAAGAAAAATAATGAAAAAATAAAAAAAGAACACTAAAAATATGAATGAATATAGAAATGGCGTACATTGTTTTCTGAAAAATCTTGTGTTAGACTAACAACAGTTGGAAATAAACAAAAGCAACGAAAAACACAAGTCAGGAGGGATGCTTTATGAAAAACAAAAGAAGGTATCTGGCAACATTAACTGCATGCAGTATGGTAGTCGGTGTAATTGGAAGCAGTGTTTCTGTATACGCTGAGGAAGAAGGAAATGTAGAAGGAAAATTGGTTATCTGGGAGCATACAGCACAGTTTGAAGAACCATTAAAAGCAGTAATTGCAGGATTTAATGAAAAATACCCGGATGTAGAGGTTGAGTATCAGATTAAAACATCAGATCAGTATTACAATCTGCTTCAAACCGCAATGCAGGCAGGAGAGGCACCGGATTTGTTTTGGACGAATGGTACGGCAACAACGAATATGCAGGTTTATGCAGAACAAGGGCTTTTGATGGATTTGACAGATAAGGTGGATTTTTCCTTATACGATGGAACAAATGCTATGAGTATCTGTACGATAGATGATGTTGCTTATGCGACACCTACAGCGGAACTTGGCGGACGTGCATGTTTTTATAACAAGGCGATTTTTGAGGAGCTAGGATTATCTGTACCGACTTCATTTTCAGAATTTGAGGCAGATCTTCAGATAATCCAGGATGCTGGCTACATTCCTATTGCGTTCTGTGGAACTGATCCGTGGGCAACATTATTCCACTTTGAGCCGATTCTTGCTTCAATGCATTTAGAATGGTTAGATGAATATATGGAAAACGGAGATGTAGCTATTAATGATGAACGAATAATTGAAGTTTATAATAAAATGCTGGAATGGGCAGAAAAAGGTTACTACGGTGTTGGATATACAGGTGTTGATGAATCTGGTGCGCTTCTTGCGTTCTCCAAAGGGGAAGCGGCGATGAGCATAGAGGGAACTTGGAATATTCAAACAATTCAGGAAAACAATCCAGACTTGGACTTTGGAGCATTTTTAATACCATGTGAAGACGGAACAAAACCATTTGTGGGAACAAATTCCTGCGGTTTCTCTGTAAGTGCAAATACAGAAAACGAAGCGGCTGCTTTAGCATTTGCGAATTATTTTGCAAGTCTTGAAGGACAGCAGATTTGGATTAATAAATTAGACTCTATTCCATGTACAAAGGAGATCGTTTCTGAAAATAGTGTAATTAAGGAAATGGCGGACTTTGATGTTCAGACAGAAAGCTTTTACAGTATTTTAGGATATTTGGAAGGTGAAGGCGAAAGCCCGAGAAATGTTTGGGAAGAAGATCAGTGCAAGATTTATACAGGTGGCATCAGTGTGCAGGATTTCGTGGATGAATTGGAAGCATTGACTCGTTAAGGAATGATGAATGGATGCCGCACAGAAATGTGCGGCATTTATTTTTTCAAGGAGGCGTTACGATTGAAGAAAAAGAGAGCTTATATTGGATTTATAGCACCGGGATTTTTGATTTATACGGTTCTTATGATCATACCTATCTGTTGTGCAATTTACTATAGCTTTTTTGAATGGAGCGGAATTGGACCTATGGAATTTATTGGTCTGGACAACTATAAAAAGCTGTTCACAGATCCCAGAATGTCTCATATTTTTTTCAATGCTCTGAAAAACAATATGAAATATTTACTCTGCGTATTATTTATTATCACTCCGTTGCAGATTTTCCTGGCATATATGCTCCATATCAAGGTAAAAGGACATAAATATATACGTTTGATGTTGTTTCTTCCATATGTGATAAGTACATCAATTGTTGGTTTCTTTGCAATTTTACTCCTGGATCCGAATATTGGATTATTCAATGAAATATTGGGAGCAATTGGCGGGCAGGGCGCAAAAAAGGCATGGCTTGGCGATCCGGATATGGTATTTAAGATTTTTGTTTGCGCGATTATCTGGCAATGTATTGGAGCTGGAATGATGATTTTTTATGCGAATATGCAGGAAATACCGGAAGAAATTATTGAAGCATCGGTTATTGACGGTGCAGGAGAGTGTAAAAAATTCTTCCATGTGGTATTGCCTATGATGAAGTCATCTCTAACAACCAATATTACAACAAGTGTTATTTATGCATTGACGATGTTCGACTTACCATATATTTTGGTAGGACCTCAGGGAGGGGTTAATAATAAGCTTGATTTTGTAAATATGGTGTTTTATAGATATGCATTTGGTGGAAGCTATTTTGGAGAAACCTCTATAGGATTTGGGTCAAGTATTAGTGTCACGATGTTTGTGATTATTTTAACATTCTCTCTTGTAACTGCCAGACTGATGCGTAAGCTTGATGATTGAGGTGCAGTATGAAAAAAATTAGAGATAGGAAAATAGAGGCGAAAAGTACAAGATTGGTAAAAAATCTGATTTCTGTGATTCTGATTATTTATTCCTCGCTTTCCATTTTTTTGATTGGGAATACAATCTTGTCATCTTTCAAAACAAAATCGGATCTCATCAATAATACATTGGGTTTTCCAAAAACTTTTACCCTTGATAATTACGCTGTTGTTTTGGGGGAAGAACATTTTTTTAGATACTTTTTAAACAGTGTACTTCTAGTAGGAGTATCTGTTGTCTGCTTGGAACTAGTGGCATCCATGGTGGCATATGGATTGGCGCAGTTTAAATTTAAGGGAAAAGGTTTTTTACAGAATTATTTCCTTATGGGAATGATGTTTCCAATACAGCTTGGAATCTTACCGCTGTTTATCATGCTGACAAAAGCGCATTTGAATAATAGCTTATTGGGGCTTGTTTTGATTTATACAGCTAATCTATCGTTTCCAGTTTTTACGTTTTCAAGATTCTTTAAGGAACTTCCTGTTTCTGTGATTGAATCGGCCAGAATTGATGGAGCTTCAGAGTTCCAGATTTTTTTAAAAATGGTAGTTCCTATTTCCAAGCCGGTTATCTTCACTGTTGGACTTTTAAATTTTGTTCAGCTTTGGAATGATTTTTTTATGCCGTTAGTATTTTTGACTAAGACAAGTGTGCGGACATTGACATTAGCAGTGTACAGTTATTCTGCAAATTTTTTGGCAAACTGGGATAAAATATTTGCAGCGGCAACCATTGCACTGATTCCTGTGATTATTGTCTATTTCATGTTTTCAGAACAGATTGTGGCAGGCCTTACTGGCGGTGCAGTAAAGGGATAGAGGAGGATATTATGACAGTAAGAGAACGTTTTAAGATGCTGATGGAAGGAAATACGGAATTGGATGAAAGTCCGGTGGTGGAATGGGCAATGTGGTGGGATAAGACTCTGCAGGAATGGGAAGAAGCAGGTATGCCCCAAGGAATGTCGGACTATGAGCTTTTTGATTATTTTAAGCTGGATAAAATTACTCAATTTTGGTTTCCTCATTATCGAGAGGATTGCCCAAAGCCCAAATGTAAATATAATGGTCCGGGAATTATTCAAAATGAGGAGGATTACAATCGGCTTAGGAAGTACTTTCTTCCTGAGGATGCGGTGAAGCAGATGAAGAAAAAGATTGAGACAACGATACCACTGCATGAAAAAGGAGAGACGATTGTTTGGTATACAATTAATGGATACTTTTGGTTCCCAAGAGAGTTATTTGGACCGGAGGCTCATTTGTATTCCTTCTATGATTATCCGGAACTATATCATAGGATATGTGAAGATTTGGCGGAATGGCATATTAAGGTGATTCATGAATTTAATCAGTATATGCATGCAGATTTTATGACGATTGCAGAAGATCTAAGCTATAATGCAGGGCCGATGCTTTCGGAGGAAATGTTTAATGAGTTTATGAAACCCTATTATGAAAGGATTATTCCGGAGATAAAAAAATATGGAACAAAAGTATTTGTAGATACAGACGGAAAGGTGGATCAGGCAATTCCGTGGTTTCTCGGAGCTGGAGTAGAGGGTGTGCTGCCATTGGAAAGACAGTCTGGTGTAGATGTAAATGCACTTAGGGAGAAATATCCAGAACTTTTAATGATTGGCGGATTTGACAAGACCTGTATGTTTAAGGGAAAGGATGCAATACGCCGTGAAATGGAAAGACTGCTTCCAGCAGTGCGAAAAGGTCGGTATTTGATGGCAATGGATCACCAGACACCGCCTGGAACTACGATTGAAGATTACAGATATTATATATCACAGCTTCGGGAATATGGAAAACAGGCATGCAAAGGAGTGTAGGATGATGAAGGGAAAATGGATTTGGCTAGATGGGGTAGAACATTGCGAAAACCAGAGAGGGTGTTTTGGAGCTTTTTTTCATGCGAATGAAAGAAATGAAGGCACAGTACTGAAAATCTGTGCTTCTACAAGATATATCGCATACCTGAATGGAGAGGAAATTGGCAGAGGTCCGATAAGAAGCGGAAGAAGCATCGGCTACTATGATGTATATTCTCTAGATGGAAGGGTTTCCAAGGGGGAAAATTTTCTTGCAGTTCGTGTGTGGAATTATGGATGGTCGACGTATCAAAGTCTTCAAGCACCAGGAGGCGTGATATTTGAAGTAAGTCAGAATGGCGAGATTCTTTTAAATTCAGATGAAAAGGTATATGCTATTCTGGATGAAGGACATCAGTCTTTTGCACCCAAAAGAAATGTAAATCTTGGATTTACAGATTATTATGATGGTAGAAAATTTGACGGAATGTGGATGGAACATTCTGAGAGTGTGAAAGAATGGGCATATGCCAAATTGATCCCAGATATATATGATTCTTTAAAAGAACGGGATATTCGTCCGTTTAATTGGGAAAATCGTTATCCGGCTCATATTGTTTCCATTCAGCAGGTGAAAAAAGGTTGTCAGCAGATTACGGTGAATACAAGAAAGGCTTTTTTCGGTGAAAGATATGATGCTGATGAGACGATTTTTTCAGGAATGTTAGGATTTACCTTCGAGAGTCCGGAGAATATGGAGGGAAAAATAAGCTTTCCCAATAGAACCTGGAATGGTCTGTTTGGAGATTTTCGTATAGATGGACAATTATATTCTACTTCCAATGCAAACAGGGACATTTTGGTACAACTTAAACAGGGAGAGCATTTTTTCCTGATGCAGTTTTCGGGAAAGTACGATGATCTGTATTGTCATCTGGAACTGGATTTTCCAAAAGAGTTGAAGATTTTGGCTGATAAGGAAGCACGTTGCTTTTTTACAGTAGGACCTACCCAGAGAATTATACCTGTGATTGATGGATTTCATAAAGTATACGGAGGCCTGAATGAATATAATCGTATGGAGTCTGAAACAGAAGCACATTGTAGGATTTTTGGGGCACGAAATATTAATGAGTTGATGGAATGTGTAAAGAGCGAGGGTGTTTCTTTTCAGTGGGTAGAACCACAATATGTATTTGAGGATGCATATTTTCTTTCTTTGGCGAGGACAGAAAAAGTAATAGAGGAGAAGACGGTTACAGAAAGTGCATTGGGAATTTTATGGGCAAATGACAGAGATATGTGCCTGGAAAAGCCGGACAAGGGAGACTATTCCAGGGTGATTCTTGATTTTGGGGATGTATATGTGGGAAGCTTTGAGTTCTTGCTTCGCGCAGAAGAAGGAGCAGTTGTGGATGTTTACTGCTTTGAAAATATGTATAGCGGCGAAATTGATTATACTATAGGATTGAATAATGGTTTTCGTTATATATGTAAGGAGGGCTGGCAGAAATATAAATGCATGACAAGAATGGGCGCAAGATATGCCATGATTACGATTCGTAATACAGATATGCCGGTAAAAATCCGCGATTTTCATATTCGCCATATGACATATTCAGTATCTAAGTGTGGAGAGTTTGCATGTGATGATTTTCTTCTCAACAAAATATGGGATATTTCCTGTCATACTCATACGTTATGTATGGAAGACACTTTTACAGATTGTCCGACTTTTGAGCAGGCCTTCTGGATAGGAGATGCCCAGCTTACAGCTCTTATTAATATGTATATTTACGGTGATTATGAGCAGATTCATCATAATCTGGAACTGGTTTTGACGGCAAAAGATAATACGCCGCTTTTCAATGCACTTACGCCTACAGACTGGAATACTAGCATCCCTATGTGGACGATGAACTGGATTATATCCATAGATCAGTATATTGAGATTACAGGAGATAAGAAAATTCTTGACACATTATACGAAAATGTGAAAGAGGTATTGACATATTATGAGGGCTTTGTACAGTCAGATGGGGGCTTTTTAATCTCCGCATGGAATATGATGGATTGGGCGGATTTTGATATTCATAATTATGGTGTTGTGACCGGACAGCAAGCGATTCTGGCATGGTGTTACTATCTGGGAGCTAAATTTGCAAAGCAAAAAGGTGAAATTGATGATGGAGAACATTTTCTTTGTGTCAGAAATAAAATGCTGGAGTATATAGATGAAAAAATGTGGAATTCCCAGAAAAAATGTTATATTGACGGATGGTCGCCTGATGAGGGAAATTCTAAGACTGCAAGTATACAGACACATATATTGATGTATTTATACAACGGGATTTTAGACGAGGAGAAACGTAAAATAACAGAGGGCTATCTGATAGATCCACCAAATGAATTTGCAAAGGCGGGGTCTCCGTATATGTTATGCTTTCTTCATGAATGTTTATGTAGAATCGGATACCAGGAACAGGTTTTGCAGGAGATTCGAGAGAGGTGGGGTGAGATGTTGCATTATGACTCCACCACATGTTGGGAGGTATTTCCAGGGTTCTATGAAAATAGCAGAACTAGGAGTTATTGCCATTCTTGGTCAGCTGCTCCGGTTATCTTTTGCCTGGAATGCATGCTTGGAATTAAGCGCGTTCAGGAAGGATGGAAAAAAATTTCAATTGCTGTGCCGGAACGCACAGGAAACTGGTGTAGAGGTGCGATTCCTACACCTCTTGGCGTAATCCGGGCATGCTGGGAGAGAAAAGAAAAAACTTATAAGATATGGCTACCGGAGCAGATAGAAATTGATCTTAGTAAAATGGAAGGATGGGATGTACAGATTGTTTCTTTGAAAAGCAGGAGGTTATGATGGACTTTTTAAAAGAAAGAATTGGTGAGATATTAAAACAACTTAGACCATTTTGTTATCCACAGGAAAAAGCGGTTTTAGACTGGAAAGTAAAGTATGAGTATTTTCCTATTATGGATGAATGGGAAGCAGATACTTCTCAATGGAAAATGATGTGTCTGGATCGAGATCACTATAGTCTGTGTCGGGAACATGAAACATGGTTTGCCATGGAAGCTGAGATAGAAATTCCGGAGCAAATGGTAGGAATGCCTGTAGAGTTGAACATATCTACTGGAAAAGAGGGGGAGTGGGATGCCACAAACCCTCAGATTGCAGCATATATTAATGGATGTTTGAGACAGGGGCTGGATGTTAATCACAGAAATTTGCGCTTGACAGAAAAGTTTGTGTCTGGAGAACACTTTCGGGTAAACTTGTTGGTTTACACAGGAGAGCATGGCTTTATATCAGAATGGAGCAGTAAGCTTCGAGGAATTGATGAGAGGGTAAGAAACTTTTATTATGATATTCTTATTCCATGGCAATGTCTGGACTTAATGAATAAGGATAGTAGGGAATATGGATGTCTTTTACGGCTTTTGAATGATACAGTAAATATATTGGATTTTAGGGGACAAAATAAAGAACGCCTTCTGAAAACAATAGAAGAAGCAGAAGATTTCTTACAGAAAGGAATTCTTGAACTGCCAAAAACAGAAATTACTGCTTCCTGTATCGGGCATACACATATAGATGTAGCATGGCTTTGGACATTGAAGGTTACTCAGGAAAAGGCTGCACGCAGTTTTTCAACAGTATTAAATCTGATGGAACGCTATCCGGAATATCTGTTTATGTCCAGTCAGCCGCAGCTTTATCTGTATGTAAAAAAAAATCAGCCCAAACTGTATGAGAGGATACGCGAGAAGGTTAAAGAGGGTAGATGGGAAGCAGAAGGAGCCATGTTTCTGGAAGCAGATTGTAATTTGACAAGTGGAGAGTCTCTTGTGCGCCAGATTGTGTATGGCAAGCAGTTTTTCCATAAAGAATTTGGGGTAGATAATACCATTATGTGGCTTCCGGATGTATTTGGATATTCAGCGGCATTTCCCCAGATTATGAAAAAATGTGGTGTGAGAAGTTTCATGACAACGAAGATTAGCTGGAATGAAACAAATAAGATTCCTTTTGACAGTTTTTGGTGGGAGGGAATAGACGGAACAAAAATATTGACTCATTTTATTACCACAAGAGATTATACAAATGAAGGAAAACTGATTGCAACAAATAATGAATTTACAACAGCGTTTTCTACGAATTACAATGGCTATATTCATCCATCTCAGATAAAAGGAGCATGGCAACGTTATCAGCAGAAGGATTTAAACGATAACGTGCTCATTTCCTTCGGATATGGAGATGGGGGTGGAGGCCCGACTGAGGAAATGTTGGAAACCGCACGCAGACTTCAGGATGGACGTTTTGGCTGTCCTAGGGTGAAAATAGAAAAAGCAGGTGCTTTTTTTGACAGACTGCATAAAACTGCTGAAAAGGAGAATTTTCCAGTATGGTCTGGAGAATTGTATTTGGAATACCACAGAGGAACCTATACGTCAATGGCTAATATGAAAAGGGCGAACAGAAAGTCAGAGTTTGCGCTTCTTAATGCAGAAACCTGGTCTGTTCTGGCAGAGAGATATGGGAGTGTGCCTTATCCTAAGAAGGAACTCATGGAATGCTGGGAAATTTTGATGCGAAATCAGTTTCATGATATTCTTCCGGGTTCAGCAATTGCTGAAGTATATGAGGACTCCGTAAAAGAATATGAAAAGTTGCAAAGTATTCTAAAAAAAATTACACAGCTATCATTGAAAGCGCTCACGGAACAGGTACATGCAGAATATGGAAACCTGGTTGTCTTTAATGGAAATGGTATGGAAATAGATGGAATAGCAGTAATTCCAGAAGATATCTTCCAGAAAAATGATATAGGTGTGCTGGAATGTGATGGAGAATACTATCCTATACAGAGAACAAAAGATGGAACCGGCATTTTTTATGGAAGAAAAATTCCTGCAAAAGGCTGGAAAACATTCAAAGCGGTTGGGAAACATATTTCGGTACAGAAAAAACAAAAATTTTTCTATTCGGATCAAAAGATAGAAACACCCTTTTATCGAATGAAATGGAATGAAAAAGGGCAGATTACATCTCTCTATGATTTGAGAGAGGATAGAGAACTAATTAAAAAGGGATGCTGTGCAAATGTTCTGATGACATTTGAGGATAAACCGCATCAATTTGATAACTGGAATATTTTTGAATATTACAAGGAGAAAAAGTGGCAGATTGAGGAACTTATTTCTGCTAAGGTGACAGAAAACGGACCTGTACGAATCGCATTGGAATTTCTATGGAAATATTTTGACTCGACTATTACGGAGACTTTTTATTTTTACGCGGACTCACCAAGAATCGATATTTGCGGGAACATAGATTGGAGGGAAGATCAGATTCTTTTAAAAGCAGTATTTCCGCTAGAATTAAATGCAAGAGATGCTGTCTATGAAATTCAGTATGGAAATGTCAAGAGAAGTACAACGAAAAATACCTCATGGGAACAGGCTCGCTTTGAAGTATGTTTTCAAAAGTGGATGGATATTTCAGAGTATGGATACGGGGTAAGCTTTTTGACAGACTGTAAGTATGGAGTGAGTGTTGACGAGAGTGTGATAGGATTAACGCTTTTAAAATCAGGATGTTACCCCAATCCTGAAGCAGACAGGGGCATTCATAAATTTACCTACTCTGTTTTTCCGCATAAAGGCGACTGGCAGTCGGCTGGGACAGTCAGGGAGGCTTACGAGCTTAATAATCCACTGCAAGTGTGTATAAAAGGCACTCAATCGGGGAATCTTGAAAGGTGCCATGAGACAATGAGTATATCAGAAAAAAATATAGTTGCAGAGGTGCTGAAAAAGTCGGAAGACGAAAAATCAGAAGTTTGGAGGCTTTACGAATGTCAAAATCGAAGAACAAAGGTAAAATTATCTTTCCCAGAAGAAGTTGAGCAGATAAAAATTTGTAATATGTTGGAAGAAGTAGAATCTGTCCTGAATATTCATGACACAGAATACTGGCTGGAGATTTTGCCGTTTGAAATAATAACATTAAAAATCATATATTAATTTCTGAAAAAAGAAAGCTCTGCTTTTGGTTGTAGTATTAACAAAAAGCGGAGCTTTTTTGTGCGTATTAACCAATGCTTAAGGAATCTTTGGTGAATTAAGGTGGAAATTTGTGTGGTAATCGGTTATACTTGTATTATATATTTTTGAGGGGATATGAAGGAATTTGCATGGTTATAATAAAGAGTGTTTTAAAAATACTTTTTTGCCGGACAGGGCGGCGCCCGACACCGGATAGCCGTGGTGTTTTACGTTAAATAAAAGGAGAGAAACATGAGAGAAATGAAACCTGATATTGACGAACCTAAGAAAAACAGAAAGAGGAGAAATTCGGGGGAGCTTGAACTGCCTTTAGGAGAGCTTGAGGCTGAGGAATGGTTATGGAATCCGGAAGCGCTGGCAGACAGGGAAACAGGAGATCTTAAAGGGGAAGAAAAGAAAGTGCCTGAAGAAGCTGAAGTCTCAGCAGCGGAAGATGCTTTCGCAGACGAGGAGAAGGAAATCGAAGCCTCAGAGGAAGAAGATGAAGCTTTTGCAGAAGAAGAACCCGAAGCCATAGAAGAGGAAGGTTTTTCACAGGAGGAATCGGAAGGGGAGGAACCGGAGGCTTTGGCATCAGAGGAAACTTCTGAAGAAGAGGATTCCGGGAGGATCCCGGAGGATGACGATGAGATCACCCAGGAAGAAATCGAGGAAGAGAAGGCCTACGAGGCCAGACGGGCAGCCCGGGCTCAGCGGAACAAAATGCGTAAGCTCAGGAGACGCAGGAAAAAAATGCTTGTGACAGCTCTGAGTGTGTCTGCAGTGGTCGTTCTTGCGGCCGGCATCTATTTTGGAGATGAGTTCAAAAATAAGATGCAGGAAATGCAGAAGATCATGGCAGAGAATATGGAAAAGAACAGGGAAAAGGCGGAAACAGAGACAGCTTCTGCAAAGGCGGAGGCAAAGGAGCCGGAAGTGACGAAAGAGCCTGAAAAGACGGCGGATCAGGAGCAGAAGGAAGCAGAAGACCGACTGATCAGAAAAGCCCGCCGTTACGGCAAGCAGTACGATTACGATAAGGCCATCAAGATCTTTACAGACAGCGAGCTTTATGAGGGCTCGGAAAGACTTAAGAAATATGTGGCAAATTATGAGAAGAAAAAAGCTTCCTGCGTAGCCTGGCCCATCGAGGAAGTGACCCATGTATTTTATCATTCCCTTGTTGTGGATCCGGCAAAGGCTTTTGACGGAGATTACAAATCCGACGGCTTTAACCAGGTTATGACAACGATAGACGAATTTAATAAGATTACCCAGAGTATGTACGATAAGGGCTATGTCATGGTAAGCATCAAGGATATGGCAAGTGTGGATGAAAATGGAAATATCGTACCCGGAGAGATCCTTCTTCCACCGGGTAAAATCCCGTTTGTCCTTTCACAGGATGATGTGTGTTATTATCATTTCATGGATAATAACGGTTTTGCCACAAAGTTGGTGGTGGATGAAGACGGAAAGGTCAGAAACGAATATGTCAATGACGACGGCAGTGTATCTGTAGGAGATTACGACATGGTGCCGCTGATCGATCGCTTCGTAGAAGAACATCCTGATTTTTCCTACAGGGGAGCAAAAGGTATCGTTGCCCTTACGGGATATAACGGAATCCTTGGTTACCGCACAGACAGCAGCTATGAGACAAGACCGAAAGATCTGGACAGGGATAAGGTAGAATGGCTGGATGCGCATCCGGAGTTCAATCTGGAAACAGAGCGTGAAGGAGCGAAGAAGGTGGCGGAAGCCATGAAGAAGAACGGATGGCTTTTTGCAAGCCATACCTGGGGACATCTGAATGTAGGAGAGATCTCCATGGAGAGACTGCAGAGGGATACGCAGAAATTTAAAGAAAACGTAGACCCGATCATTGGCGGAACAGACATTATCATTTTTGCCTTCGGGGCAGACCTGACTCAAAGCGAGGACTATTCAGGAGAAAAATTTGAATTCCTGAAAGGACAGGGCTATAATTACTTCTGCAATGTGGATTCCCAGAAATATTTCGTTCAGCTTCGCGACAGATATCTGCGAATGGGAAGAAGAAATCTGGATGGCTACAGAATGTACTATAATCCGGAAATGCTGGATGACCTGTTTGATGCGGCAGCAGTCTTTGATTCTGCAAGACCTGTGCCCGTTGCACCAATGGGGTGAAATAAGACAATTTAGGAGGACTTTTGAGGAATGAAAAAAAAGATGTATCTTGCTGTGCTGGCGCTTGCGCTGGCACTTACAGCAACAGCATGCGGAAATACTGCGGGAGACGGAAACAATGTGAAAAATGAACAGATGGATAAGAACAGGAAATCCGACACCCGTCTGGTTTCTGTTAAGGATCTGGAGCAGTATGTAAAGCTTGCTGAGTATAAGGGGATTTCCCTGGATAAGGTGGTAAGTGTGATCTCTGAGGACGATCTTGCCGCACAGATCGATGAGAACCTTATGAATGCTGCCGAGGAGATTTCCGGCGGAGCGGAAATGGGAGATCTGGTAACCATTAATTTCGTGGGAACCAAGGATGGAGAGGCTTTTGACGGCGGTACTGCAAATAATTACGACCTGACTCTTGGAGCGGGAGGCATGATCCCGGGCTTCGAGGACGGTATTGTGGGAATGAAAAAGGGAGAGACGAAGGATCTGAACCTGACCTTCCCGGAGGATTACCATGAGGAGTCTTTTGCAGGAGAAGACGTTGTGTTTAAGATTACCTGTCAGAAGGTCCGCCGTAAGGCAGAACTTACAGATGAGTGGGCTGCAAAGCAGGGAGACTATAAGACTGCAGACGACTACCGTGCAGGGGTGAAGGCTCAGATGGAAGAGAATGCGCAGAAGGCTGCAGACGAAGAGCTTAAGAATAAAGCATGGCTTCAGGTTGTGGACGCTTCCGAGGTGCTGGAGTATCCCCAGGAGGACATCGACAAGCAGAAGAAAGAATATAAGAAAATAACTCAGCGTTTTGCTGATCAGGCGGAAATGGAACTGGAAGAGTTTGTGGAATCTCAGAACATGACGATGGAGCAGTTTGAAGCCAGTATGCAGCAGTACGCAGAGCTGATCGTGAAACAGGATCTTGTGATCCAGGCGATTCTCGATGCAGAAAATATTTCTCTGAACGATGAGGAATGTCTGGCAATCCAGGATGAGCTTATCAAAAACAGCGGTTCCAAAGACCTTGCGGAAATGATCGACAAATATGGACAGGAAGGCGTGGACGAAGCCATCGGTCTTCTCCGTGTGGAGGATTTTATCCTGAAAAATGCAAAGATCAATGAGAAGGCCTCAGGCGGAGATACTACAGGGGAAAACGCGGAGGCAGTAACAAGCGAAGAGACACAGGAACCGGACGCAGAAGGGGAAATCGACGCGGAGCTGGAGGAGGACGGCGAAGCAGATGACGATACGGCTGTGGTAGAGTAAAAACAGTTGGATAAAAAGGAAAAATAAGGTGAAAAAACCATTGTATTTCCAGCACAGATAGTGTATGATTGACGTAGAAATGGAAACTATACTATTTTTGTACTGTTAAAGGATAAGCGGGGTTATAAATAATGGACAAACGAGTTTTGCGCGAGAGAATGCGCAGGAAAAGACGCCAGCAGAGAATCCGCAGATACATGAAGCTCGGTATCTATGGGATAGGTACGATTCTGGCAGTGATTTTTGTAATACGAGGTGTGATCATGCCCATCGCCAGCCGGATCGGCGGAGGCGGTAAAGATGATGGAAAGGTAGTCGCCGTACAGGCACAGACTGCAGAAGCAGATCCCAATGCAGCGGTTCGTCAGCCGCTGAAAGGGCAGCAGGATGTGGGGAAGATTACCGAAAAGACGCCCGGATGGCATGAGGATGAGTCGGGGCGCTGGTATCAGAACGCAGATGGTACATATTTTGCGGATGGATTTCAGGAGATTGACGGAGTGAATTACTCTTTTGATTCCAACGGCTATCTGCAGACCGGATGGGTAGAAAAAGGCGTGAACGATTATTTCTTCAATGAGGATGGTTCCTATAATCCCACGAAGAAAAAACCGAGAATCGCTCTGACCTTTGATGACGGTCCGTCTGAATATACCATGGAGCTTCTCAATGTACTGGAAGAGAACAATGCAAAAGCAACCTTCTTTATGCTTGGAGAACATGTAGACATGTATCCGGATGAAATCAAAAAAATGGTGGAGATAGGCTGTGAGCTTGGAAGCCATTCATGGGATCATCCAAACCTGCTTAATCTTGATCTGGACAGCGTTGCAAAGCAGTTTAAGGATGTGGACGACGCCTTGATTAAAGTATGCGGACAGGCGGCTACTGTTGCCCGTACGCCATATGGAGCGGGCAATCAGGACGTTTTCAATACAGTAGGAAAGCCGTTTTTTATGTGGTCCCTTGATACAATGGACTGGAGTCTTCTTGATGCAGATGCAGACTATAATGCAGTTATGAACGGAGACCTTACAGACGGTTCCATTATTCTGATGCATGACATCCACGAGCCTTCGGTAAAGGCTGCTGTTCGTCTGATTCCGGATCTGGTTGCCAAGGGATATAAGCTTGTGACTGTCAGTGAACTGGCTGAGGCTAAGGGAGTAACCTTACAGAGTGCCCAGTATTCTGACTTTTGGGACAGCTCATTCAGAAACGGTCTTGTGACAGGATGGAACGGAAAAGAATCCTCACTGTTCGCACCTGATCCCAATAAGACTGCTGAAGAAGGTTCCGGAGAGGGTTCTTCGGATGAAGGTTCTGCAGATGGCGGAGAATTTACAGACGATGGTTCCGGAGATATGACGGACGGAAGTGATGACGGTTCCGGAGAATTGTCCGATGGAAGCGGTGATGGTTCTGAGGGCATATCAGACGGAAGTGAAAGTTATTAAAGAAGCTGAAATAAAGAGAACGGAGTTGTGAAAAACACAGCGCCGTTTTCTTTTTTTTGTTTATATGGAGCCCTTTTTTAATTGACGTAAAATGGCTGCATTGGTATAATGTAGGGTAGATAATGACTGAAAGTCAAAATTGCCGGAGACTTGATTTTTGCACAAAATAAACCGGTATTGGGAGGAGACATCGTAATGGGCAGATGGTATGAAGAGGCAGTATTTTATCATATGTATCCGATTGGCATGACAGGAGCGCCGAGAAGGAATGAAAGCGAGGAGGTTGTACACCGTTTTCCGGAACTGGAAGAATGGCTTCCGCATATAGATTCCCTGGGCTGCACCGCAATTTATATAGGACCTTTATTTGAATCCACATCACATGGCTACGATACGAGAGATTACAAACTTGTGGACAGAAGACTGGGGGATAACGAGGATTTTAAGCATTTTGTAAAAGCTGCTCACCACAGAGGGATCAGAGTTGTGGTTGACGGCGTATTCAACCACACAGGACGGGAGTTTTTCGCATTTCAGGATATTCAGAAAAATCGGGAAAACTCTCCTTACTGCAGCTGGTATAAGGGAATTAATTTCGGATGGAATTCTCCGTACAATGACGGCTTTGGATATGAAGCCTGGAGGAACTGTTTTGAACTTGTGAATCTGAATTACTGGGAGCCGAAGGTACGGGAGTATCTTCTTGATGTGATCCGCTTCTGGATCAGAGAATTTGATATTGACGGCATCCGCCTTGACTGTGCGGACTGCCTGGATTTCTCCTTCATGCAGGATATGAAGCGTGTTACAGGGGAGATGAAGGAAGATTTCTGGCTGATGGGAGAGGTGATTCACGGAGATTATGCCCGCTACATCAGAGAGGCGAAGATTGACAGTGTAACGAATTATGAGCTTCATAAAGGGATTTATTCCGGACACAATGATCACAATTATTTTGAAATCGCACATACGATCCGCAGGGAATTTGATCAGAACGGCGGTATCTATAAAGGAATGAAGCTTTACAGCTTTGTAGACAACCATGATGTGGACAGGATCGCATCCAAGCTTAAGGTGAAGGAGCATATTTATCCGGTATATACCCTTCTGTTTACCCTGCCGGGAATCCCGTCGATCTATTATGGATCGGAATGGGGAATCCAGGGACGCAAGGAAGGGGGAAATGACGATCCTCTGCGTCCGGCGGTGAACCTGAAGGAAACCCTTGAGAATGTCCCGGATCCCAAACTTTTAAAATGGGTTCAGACATTGGGTAAAATCCATAAGGAATATAAGATGTTTGCAGACGGTTCTTATCAGGAGCTTCTTCTGACCAACAGGCAGTACGCCTTTGCCAGAATACTTGAAGGTGAATGTGTGGTTGTTGCAGTGAACAATGATGAGAAAGATGCGGAGCTTTCTATCCGCATTCCGGTATCCGGCAGAAGCTGTACAGACCTTGTAAGCGGGGAAAAAACAGACAGCTCTGACGGTATGTTCCATATCAGTCTGAAACCAAATGAAAGCCGGCTCATCCTTGTCAGAGAATAGAGGATTTTTGCAAAGGAATAAAGGCCGTTTCGTATAATGTATGTTTAAGGGAGGAACTCTAAATGGGTGAAGTAATGAAATTTACAGATTTGGACCAGTATTTATTTGGGCAGGGTACGCATTATGAAATCTATAAAAAGCTTGGTGCGCATCCGACTACATACCGCCGCAAAAAAGGAGTTTATTTTGCAGTCTGGGCTCCCAATGCACAGTCTGTTTCTGTTATCGGCGATTTTAACGGCTGGGCAGAAGATGCTCATCCAATGAAAAAAGCAGGCGATATCGGTGTGTGGGAGGTTTTTGTACCCGGGGCAAAAATAGGAGAGCTTTATAAATTCTTTATCGTAGGAATGCACGGAGAGAAGCTCTATAAAGCAGACCCTTATGCAAATGCTTCTGAACTGCGTCCGGGTACTGCATCCAGGATTACAGATATCACAGACTATAAGTGGAAAGATTCCACATGGATGAAGAACAGAGAAAACTTTGACGATTCCAAAGACGCGATGTCCATCTATGAAGTACATCCCGGCTCATGGAAAAAACATCCGACCTCAGAAGAGGACGAGAAGGGATTTTACAATTACAGAGAATTTGCACAGTCTCTGGCCGCTTATGTGAAAGAGATGGGCTATACCCATGTAGAGCTTATGGGAATTGCAGAGCATCCCTTTGACGGTTCCTGGGGATATCAGGTAACCGGTTATTATTCACCTACCTCCCGTTACGGAATGCCGCAGGATTTTAAATATCTGGTGGATTATCTTCATCAGCAGAAAATCGGCGTAATCCTTGACTGGGTTCCGGCTCACTTCCCCAAAGATGCTCACGGACTTGCAAATTTCGACGGAACTGCCGTTTATGAGCATGAAGACCCAAGACAGGGCGAGCATCCGGACTGGGGCACCAAGATTTATAATTACGGACGCCCTGAGGTGAAAAACTTCCTGATAGCCAACGCTCTTTACTGGATTGAGGAATGTCATGTGGACGGCCTTCGAGTAGATGCCGTTGCATCCATGCTCTATCTTGATTACGGCAAACAAGACGGCCAGTGGGTTGCGAATAAATACGGCGATAATAAGAACCTGGAGGCAATTGAATTCTTTAAGCATCTGAATACCGTTGTTCTTGGAAGAAATCACGGAACAGTTATGATCGCAGAGGAGTCTACCGCATGGCCAATGGTAACAGGAGATGCGGAAAAGGGCGGACTGGGATTTTCCCTGAAGTGGAATATGGGATGGATGAACGACTTCCTGGAGTACATGAAGTGCGACCCGTATTTCCGTAAATTTAACCACAATAAGATGACTTTTGCCATGGCTTATGCCTACAGTGAGAAATATATTCTGGTAATTTCTCACGATGAGGTTGTTCATCTGAAATGTTCCATGCTGAACAAGATGCCGGGAGAGCTGGATGATAAATTTAAGAACTTAAAGGCTGCCTATGCATTTATGTTCTGTCATCCGGGAAAGAAGCTTCTGTTTATGGGACAGGAATTCGGACAGCTTCGTGAGTGGAGCGAGGAGAGAGAGCTTGACTGGTTCCTTCTCGGAGAGGATTCCCATAGAAACCTTCAGAGCTTTGTAAAAGATCTTCTTCATCTTTATAAAAAATATCCGTCGCTTCATGCTCTGGACAATGATCCGGAAGGCTTCGAATGGATCAATCCAAACGACGGAGACAGAAGTATTTTCAGCTTTGTGAGAAAATCTCCCACAAAGAGAAACAACATTCTTCTGGTTGTAAACTTTACGCCTGTGGACAGACCGGATTACAGGGTAGGAGTTCCGAAAAAGAAACAGTATAAACTGATTATGAATGAGAACGGAATGTGCGAGCAGAAGGTATTTAAGGCAGAAAAGAGCGAGTGCGACAACCGTCCATTCTCCTTTGCTTACCCTCTGCCGGCATATGGTGTGGGCATTTTCCTGTATTAAAAGGCTAAAATAAGAGTAATTTCGTGCAAGTTGTTAATTGCATTTTTACGGAAGACAGGATATAATGTACACGTAAACAAGGAAATGGATGAAAAGAAGAAAATGTCGAAAGGAGAATATTGACATGAAAGTATCACATATTAAAGATATCGAGAAATTTTTTGAAGTAATTGACAGTTGTGAAGGAAAAGTAGAGTTAGTAACAGGAGAAGGCGACAGACTGAACCTGAAATCTAAATTATCCCAGTACGTATCACTGGCAAACATCTTTTCCGGCGGTGAGATTCCGGAACTGGAAATCGTAGCATACGAGAGAGAAGACATTGATAAATTAATGCACTTTATGATTAATGGCTGATAAATAAGATACAATTGAGGGGATGTGACGGGGTCATATCCCCTTTGCTGTAAAATGGAACCAGGGGGTACAGGTGCCTCCTGGTCAAAATGCGTTTACCCAAAAGTATAAACAGCACTTTGATGTGTAAACTATACATAAACAAAAAGAAGAGGAGAGAAAAATCATGACAAAAATTGATATTATCTCCGGTTTCCTCGGAGCCGGAAAAACAACTCTGATAAAAAAACTGCTGAAAGATGCCTTTGCAGGAGAGCAGGTTGTTCTCATTGAAAATGAATTTGGTGAGATCGGTATTGACGGCGGTTTTCTCAAAGAAGCGGGAATTGAAATCCGTGAGATGAACTCCGGCTGTATCTGCTGTTCTCTTGTAGGTGATTTCGGCGCTTCTCTGAAAGAGGTTGTGGAGAAATATCATCCGGACAGAATCCTCATCGAGCCTTCAGGCGTGGGAAAATTATCCGACGTTATCAAAGCAGTACAGGGAGTTCAGGAGGAAGTGGATATTGTTCTGAACAGCTACACAACAGTAGTAGATGCGAAAAAATGTAAAATGTATATGAGAAACTTCGGTGAGTTTTTCAACAATCAGGTGGAATATGCAGGCGCAATTATTATGAGCCGTACAGATATTGTGGATGAGAAAAAGGCAATGGCTGCCATGGAACTGCTTCGTGAGATCAATCCTAAGGCTGCGATCATTACGACTCCTATTGAAAAGCTGGAAGGCAAGAAGATTCTGGAGACAATGGAGCATCCCGTTTCCCTTGCTGAGGAGATGATGGAGGAAGAGGTCTGCCCGGAATGCGGACATGTGCATGAACACGGAGAGCACGGCCATGAATGTGGCTGCGGTCATGATCATGAACATCACCACGACCATGAGCACGAGCATGAACATCATCACGACCATGAGCACGACCATGAGCACGAGCATGACCACGACCACGAGCACGATCACGAGCATGACCATGACCACCATCACGACCATGACCACGAGCACGATCACGAGCATGACCATGACCACCATCACGACCACGAGCACGATCACGAGCATGACCATGACCACCATCACGACCATGATCACGATCACGATCACGAGCATCATCATGACCACGACCATGATCATCACCATGACCATGAATGTGGCTGCGGCCATGATCACCATCACGATCACGAATGCGGCTGCGGACACGATCATCACCATCACCATGCAGACGAGGTATTTACCAGCTGGGGCCGTGAGACAATCCAAAAATATACAAGAGAAGATCTTGAGAAGATTCTGGAAGCGCTTTCTCATTCTGATGAATACGGAACAATCCTTCGTGCAAAGGGAATGCTCCCGTCAGAGGATGGAACCTGGATTTACTTCGATATGGTTCCGGAAGAAACAGAGATTCGTGAGGGCGCTCCGGAATATACAGGACGTCTCTGCGTGATCGGTTCCAAGATGAACGAGGAGAAGCTTGCCAAACTGTTTGGCCTTGCATAAAGCTTTTTGAAATAAGAAAGGTTTGAGAGGATAGGTTATGAACGAAATCACAGTTCCTATTTACCTGATCAGCGGTTTTCTGGAAAGCGGTAAAACAACTTTTCTGAATTTTACGCTGCAGCAGGATTACTTTGCCATAGATGGGAAAACTCTTCTGATCCTTTGTGAAGAAGGGGAAGAGGAATACGAGATGGATAAGCTGAAGCTTACCAATACCGTTGTGGAAGTTATTGAAGATGAAAGTGATTTTACGCCGGAAAGACTGGCTGCACTGGACATCATTCACAATCCGGAGCGTGTTGTTATTGAATATAACGGCATGTGGCTGGTGAGCAAATTTGAGAAAATGCAGCTTCCGGCAGGCTGGGGGATCGAGCAGGAGATTACCTGTGTAGATGCCACTACTTATCAGGTTTATATGGCAAATATGAAATCTATTTTCATGGATATGGTGAGAAACACAGATATGGTTGTGTTCAACAGATGTAAAGAGGGAGATCCCCTTGCATCCTACCGACGCGGCATTAAAGTTGCCAACCAGGCGGCAGAGGTTATTTTTGAAGATGAAGAAGGGGAGATCGACGATATTTTCCAGGATGAGATGCCCTTTGACATCAATGCGCCGATTATTGAGATCCTGCCTGAGGATTATGGAATCTGGTTTGTGGACGCTATGGATAATCCTCAGACTTATGTGGGGAAAACCGTTCGATTTAAGGGCCGCGCCCTGAAGCCGAGAGGAATGGGAAGCAAATTCTTTGTTCCGGGACGGACTGCCATGACCTGCTGTGCAGACGATACCACCTTCCTGGGATATGTGTGCAGAAGCGACTACACACCTCACATCAAAGAGGGAAGCTGGGTAGAGGTTACCGCAAAAGTAGCCTATGAGAACAGAACGGAATACCAGGGAGAAGGCATTGTGCTCTATGCGGAAAAAGCAGAGATCTGTGAACCTCTGAAAGAAGAGATGGTTTATTTTAACTAGAGCACAAATAAAAAACTGAGGAGAAATTATGTACTTAATAGTTGGTTTGGGAAATCCCGGAAGACAGTATGAGGCAACTCGCCACAATATGGGATTCGATACAATTGATTATCTTGTGGAGGAGCACCGCGTTCCCCAGGGCGGTGTGAAATTCAATGCCATGTACGGCAAGGCAGTCATAGGAGGAGACAAGGCGATTCTTATGAAACCCCTTTCTTTTATGAATTTAAGCGGAGGCCCTGTCCGTGAAATGGCAAACTATTTCAAGATTGACCCGGAAACAGAACTGATTGTAATTTACGATGACATTGATCTTGAGCCGGGACAGCTTCGCATCCGCAAACAGGGAAGTGCAGGCGGTCATAACGGAATCAAGGATATCATCCGCCAGCTTGGAACGGAGAAATTCCTCCGTGTGAAGGTGGGAGTAGGCGCGAAGCCAAAGGGCTGGGATCTGGCCGACCATGTACTGGGCAGATTTTCAGCCGACGACCGTAAGCTTGTGGATGAAGCTATCGAAAAGGCGGCGAAAGCGGTGGAGCTTATTATTGCAGAAGGCGCAGACGCAGCTATGAATGTATATAACAAAAAGGTTTCCGCAGCTAAGACAAACGATCGTTGAGAGGTTTTTATGAAAGCTTTTTTGGAGCCTCTGCACAGCCTTGCAGAGTTTGAGGAAATTTATACAAAGGCAAAAACAAATAAGGGAATCCTTCAGGTTTCCGGATGCATGGAGTCTCAGAAAGCCCATCTGATGTATGGGCTTTCCGGACTTTTTCCATGTCGGCTGATCCTTGCGGAAGATGAGCGCAGGGCAAAGGAAATCTATGAGGATTACCGTTTTTATGACAAAAAGATCTTTTCCTATCCGGCAAAAGACCTTCTTTTTTTTCAGGCGGACATTCACGGAAACCTGTTGATCCGGCAGAGGATGCGGGTGGTGAAGGCGCTTCTGGAGCAGGATGAGATTACGGTTGTCACAAGCATAGACGGTGTGATGGACTTTCTTACGGCGCCGGAAAAAATCAGAAAAAATCTGCTTCATTACCGCAATGACAGCGAAGTGGATCTGGATGAGCTGAAGGAAAAGCTGGTAGAACTGGGCTATGAGCGCGTAGGTCAGGTGGAGATGCCGGGACAGTTTTCTATCCGCGGCGGGATTGTGGATATTTATTCTCTTACAGAAGAAAATCCGTGGAGAATCGAGCTGTGGGGAGATGAGATCGACTCTATCAGAAGCTTTGACGCAGAGAGCCAGAGGTCGTTGGAGAATCTGGAGGAAATTACGATTTACCCGGCAGTAGAACGCACCGGAGAGAAAGATATGGTATCTTTCCTGGATTATTTCCCGGAAGGAAAGACGATGATTTTTCTGGATGAGCCGAACCGCCTTTCCGAAAAGGGGGAGGCTGTGGAGGAGGAATACCGTCAGAGCCGTGAAAGAAGAGAGGAAAAAGGCTGCCAGAACCTGCCGGCAAACTGGCTTTGCGATTTTGCGAAAATACAGAGAGAGCTGAATAAGAGAAATTGTATCTCCGTCTGTGCGCTGGAGCCGAGACAGGCCGGCTGGAAGGTGAAGGATAAATTTTACCTGAATGTAAAGTCGGGAAATTCCTATAACAGCAGTTTTGAGCTTCTGGTGAAGGATCTGCATCAGTATAAAAAGCAGGGATATAAAATCGCGCTACTTTCCGGCTCAAGAACAAGGGCGGAACGTCTGGCACGGGATTTGCAGGAGGAAGGTTTAAATGCCTTTTACAGTCTGGATTACAGCCGCGAGATCCAGCCCGGTGAGATCATGGTAGTTTACGGCCATGCAAAGAAAGGCTTTGAATATCCGCTGATCAAGTTTGCCCTTATGACGGAAACGGATATTTTCGGACAGGAGCAGACGAAGAAAAAGAAGAAAAAAGTATATAACGGGCAAAGGATCCAGGATTTCGCAGAGCTTTCCATTGGAGATTTCGTAGTACATGAAAAGCACGGACTGGGTATCTATAAGGGGATTGAAAAGGTAGAGGTAGACAGGATCGTTAAGGATTATATCAAGATTGAATACCGGGGCGGAAGCAATCTCTACATCCTTGCAACCCAGCTTGACGCCCTGCAGAAATATTCCGGCGCAGATACGGCGAAAGCGCCCAAACTGAATAAGCTGGGCGGCCAGGAATGGAATAAAACCAAGAGTAAGGTAAGGGGAGCCGTGAAAGACATTGCCAAAGAACTGGTACAGCTCTATGCAGAGCGTCAGCAAAAAGAAGGCTATGTCTGCGGCCCGGATACTGTCTGGCAGAGAGAATTCGAGGAAATGTTCCCCTACGAGGAAACTGCCGATCAGCTTGCAGCCATTGAGGATGCAAAAAGGGATATGGAAAGTACGAAAATCATGGAACGCCTTGTCTGCGGCGACGTAGGATACGGCAAGACGGAGGTCGCTCTTCGCGTTGCGTTTAAAGCGGTTCAGGAAAGCCGTCAGGTGGTATATCTTGCGCCCACAACGATTCTGGCACAGCAGATTTATAATACCTTTGTCCAGAGAATGAAGGAGTTTCCGGTACGGGTGGATCTTCTGTGCAGATTTCGTACGGCAGCCCAGCAGAAAAAGACCATTGCAGATCTGAAGAAAGGCATGGTGGATGTGGTGGTCGGAACGCACAGAGTGCTTTCTAAGGATGTGGAATTTAAGAATCTGGGACTGCTGATCATTGATGAGGAACAACGCTTCGGTGTTGCCCATAAAGAGAAAATCAAGCAGTTAAAGAAGGATGTAGACGTTCTGACTCTGACAGCGACTCCGATTCCCAGAACCCTTCATATGAGCATGATCGGAATTCGTGATATGAGTGTGCTGGAAGAGCCTCCCATGGACAGAATGCCGATTCAGACCTATGTTATGGAGTACGATGAAGAGACTGTGCGGGAAGCCATTAACAGGGAAATGCGCAGAGGCGGACAGGTTTATTACGTTTATAACCGTGTGACGGATATTGCAGAGGTTGCCCTTCGGATTTCCAAGCTTGTACCCGATGCGAGGGTGGATTTTGCCCACGGGCAGATGAGCGAAAAGGAACTGGAACAGGTGATGTTTGCTTTTATCAATGGGGATATTGATGTGCTTGTTTCCACGACCATTATTGAGACGGGGCTTGATATTTCCAATGTAAATACCATGATCATCCATGATTCGGACAGGTATGGATTAAGCCAGCTTTATCAGCTTCGCGGAAGGATCGGGCGTTCCAACAGAACTGCCTATGCCTTCCTTATGTACAGGCAGAATGTGATGCTCAAGGAGACTGCAGAGAAGCGTCTTGCAGCTATCCGTGAATATACAGATTTGGGAAGCGGTTTTAAGATTGCCATGCGGGACCTGGAGCTTCGCGGTGCGGGAAATCTTCTCGGTGCACAGCAGCATGGGCATATGAATGCAGTGGGATATGATCTTTACTGTAAGATGCTCAGTGAAGCGGTGAAAGAGGCCAAGGGAATCCATACGCTGGAAGATTTCGAGACGACAATAGACCTTAATATGGATGCGTTTATTCCGGATTCCTACATCAGTAATGAGTTTCAGAAGCTGGATATTTACAAGAGGATTGCGGGAATTGAGACACAGCAGGATTATGACGATATGCTGGAGGAGCTTTTGGACCGTTTCGGAGAGCCTTCCAAGGCGGTAATGAATCTTCTTGCCATTGCGCGGCTGAAAGCCATTGCCCATCAGGGATATGTCACGGAGATTAAGCAGATGGGCAGAGAGGTGCGGATTACCCTTTACGAAAAGGCGAAGCTTGACCCTGCGGGAATTCCTCTTCTCATGCAGAAATATCGCAGAGGGCTGAGTTTCAAAAATGAACAGGAGCCGAAGTTTATTCTGGAGATTCAGGGAAAGATCATTCCTGCTCTTACAGATTTCGCCCGGGAACTGGTGAATATGGTAGATGAGACTCAGGCTTAAAATATAATTGTGATGATTTTGTGACTTGCTTACCGCGGAGAAGATTTATCTTGCCCAAAAGGAGAAAAAAGATTATACTGAATATTAATATAGTCTGCGGCGCAGACGCAAGAATCGACAATTTATGGAGGATGACATGAAAAATTCAATGAAAAGAACAGCTGTTGCAGCTCTGGCAGGAGTTATGGCAGCAGGAATGCTGACAGGCTGTGGAGAACAGAAAGTAGACGGAACAAAGACAGTTGCAACAGTAAATAAAACAGAGATTCCCTTAGGCGTGGTAAGCCTTTATGCCCGTATTCAGCAGGCGCAGACAGATGCAATGTATAAGAGCTTCATGGGAAGCGGTGCAAATATGTGGGACACAGCAGTGGAAGAAGGCTCTGAAGAGACTTATGGACAGAAGATGGTTTCCGACAGTCTGAAGGCTGTAGAGCTGATGGTTGTTTTGAAAGAAAAAGCAGCAGACTACGGCGTGGAGGTTACAGAGGAGGAGCAGGCAAAGATCGCAGATGCAGCGGCAGCCTTTGTGGAAGCCAACGGAGAAGAAGTCATGAGTGATCTGGCTGCTACAGAGGATCAGATAAAGATGCTTCTGGAACTTCAGACATACCGTACAAAGCTTTATGACCCGATTGTGGAAGAGGGAAAAATAGAAGTTACAGATGAGGAAGCAAACCAGTCTGCGTTTACTTATATAAATGTTTCCGCTGATGATGAGATGACAGAGGAAGAAAAGACAGAGAAAAAAGAGCAGGCTCAGGAAATTCTGGATAAAGTGAAAGAAGATCCCGCTGCAGATATGACGGAGATCGCCAAAGAGACAGATGACAGCTACACATCCCTGAAAGGTACGTTTACAACGATTAAGGGAGAGGAAACAGAAGATATCTATCCGGAAGAGGTTATGGAAGTCCTCAGAACTCTGAAAGAGGGAGAGGTAAACACAGAGCTGATCGAAAGCGAAGGCGACTATTATATTGTAAGACTTGATAAGGAGCTTGATGAGGACGCAACTGAGTCCAAGAGAGAATCTCTGAAAGAAACAAAGGAAAGCGAGTATTATCAGGAAACCTGTGATAAGTGGCTGGAAGAAGCGGATGTAAAAGAAGAAGCGAAGGTTCTCAAAACTCTGACAGTTACAAATGCACATAGCTTTGTGATGAAGATGCCGGAAGCGCCGGCTGCAGATGACGGAACAGAAGATGCTGAGGCAGTAGATGTTGAGACTGAGGACGTTGAAGCAGAGGTCGCTGAGACGGAGAATCCGGAAACGACAGATGAGGCGGCAGATGCAGAGCTGGAAGACGCAGAGAATCCGGCAGATGTTGAGACAGGGGACGCTGAAACAGAGGAAGTTTCAGAAGGCGCTGAAGAAACAGAAGAATAAGATCGTTGAATTGAAAATGAAAACAGGGCGAAGCAGCAATGGAGATGCTTCGCCCTGTTTTTCTTTCTGTCCGCTCAGATTAAATCAAAATGTTTCAGAGCATTCAGAATTCCATCGTCTTCAATATCGGTGGTCTGATAGGTACAGTAAGGAACGATCTCAGGGGAGGAATTGCCCATGGCAATACTTGTACCTGCATATTTCAGCATTGCCAGATCGTTGGAGCTGTCGCCAAAGGCATAGCTGTCTTCCGGACTGAGTCCCAGATAGTCCAGAACCTTCTGAATGCCGGAGGCTTTGTCGCAGCCCTTTAGTGTAAATTCCAGTTCCGTGCTTCCGTGCTCGAAACAGGTGAAATACGGATCGCTGAACTCCCTGAATTTTTTTACATCGGAGTCCGGTATGATATGGGAATAGAATTTGGCAAAGGTAAAGGTTTGAGCTTCCTCTTTGTCAAAGGTGCTGATATCGTCCACAATAGTCATTGTGCGGAGACGTTCCACAAATTCCCAGAGTACATCGCCGCTTCCGTCAAAGAGAAGCCGGTCGCTGGATTCCAGAACTGCCGGAAGATGGCATTCCTTCATCTTTTTAACGACCTCTATACATAACTCATGGGGAATGGAATTGGAATAAATCTGTTTCCCGCCTACATAAATCTGACTTCCGCAGCCGCAGACATAGCCGTCAAAGCCCAGTTCCTCCATAATGGGAGGAATCAGCGCAAGGGTACGTCCGGAGTTGATGAAAAGCTTATGTCCCTTTGCCTGGGCTGCTTTCAGAGCAGTAATGGCGCTTTGGGGGACGCGGTGGGGATATGCGGTCAGCAGTGTTCCGTCAATGTCAAAAAATAAAGCTTTTGTGTTACTCATAATCTGTCTCCTCTTCGTTGTCTGAAGCAATGCTTCCTGTATGTACGCGGATGCCGTTGACCTCTACCTCGCCTTCCATGGGGATGACGAGACAGCGGCGTCCATCGATGATTCTGGTTTCCATTAATTCTGCCCGTTCCGGATCTACATGAACTACAACATCAGGAGTTTTAACCTCGAATCTTCTGGTGTTTGTGATGTTGTTTGCCATGAGGGAGGATTTTTCCCCGGCTGCGATCTCGTACTGTTCGTCGAAATTCTGAAGCTTATCTTCTTCTACGCCGCAGTCCTCAAAAAGACGTTTTACTTCGGATTTGGTGAGGACTACCGGTTCCGGCTCATCTTTTTGGGCATCTATGATCTCATTTAATTTTTCATGAATACTGATGACGGTATCGTACCGGCAGTCATCTCCCAGAGTATCCTCCACAAGAGCGTTAAAGGAATCCCGCTGGCCGCCTGCGGAAAGGGGAGCCGTACATCCCAGAAGCTCATCTACAAAGGTGGAATGAAGCTCTTCCGGTTTCTTGGAGTAGTAAAGCACTCCATGGATGTCGGTGCTCCTGTCCTGGAAGAGAGGGAAAAGGAAGCCTACATCCGGAAGCTCCACGATCCAGTCCCGAATGCGGTCTTCGATCCGGTTTGTCTGCGCATTATAGCTCAGGCCGGCTTTGGACAGCTTCACCGGGCAGATGCAGCACATGATATGTTCATAAATTTCATCGGAAGCGTCAAACATTTCCGCACCGTCGCTGGATTTGCCGGGAATATCATAAACTGCGTGAATCAGAATGATGTAGTAGTTTTCCGGGTAGTCGTAATTTTCGATCACTTTATCGTAGAAGGCTTCCACGAGCTTTGGATCTGTAAGCCTGCTTTCCCGAAGCTTCATCAGAAAGTGCTGGGTTCCGCCCTCTGCTTCTGTTTCCAGAGGAAAAGCCATGTTCAGGAGATTTTTCCCGATGGTGCCGGATAAAGTCTTGCGGAAAATTTCAAAGTATTTAAACATTTCTTCCTCGGAAAGAGAGAGGAAGGCTTCTTTTAATTCGGTTTTCTTTTCCTTTTCAGCATCTACATAACAGCCGCAGATTCTGGTGATGGAACAGTTATCCGGAGTGAATTGCTTTTTTATTTCAGATATCTCTTTTTTGTTCATGTTCACCTCAAGTATAAAACATTTTTTCAGTTATTCCCTATTATATATCAGAAGTTTTTGAGGGGCAAGATAAAGAAAAAGAGAGTGTGGGTGGGCAGTGAACGCGGGCTTCGGAAAAACAGGATAAAAAATGACAAAAATTGTTAGATGTGGACAAAAAAATCTGGACAAAATAATTTTTTATGGTAAAATTAAATTAAGCTGTACACTACAATTAAGAAATTTTTGTGCAGATAAAAATATTTGCATAAAAAACAAGGAAAAGGAGGTTTTTATTTATGAAGAATGCTCAAAACGCGGACGTTAAAAATATTTATCGTCTGGATGGAAGAGTACCCATCATGAAAGCAATTCCTTTTGGGCTTCAGCACATTCTGGCCATGTTTGTTGCCAACCTGACACCGATCACCATTATTGCCGGGGCGGGAGGACTGGAACAGGCCGAAATTGCAATTTTACTGCAAAATGCCATGTTTGTTGCCGGTATTGCAACTCTGATACAGCTTTATCCGCTGTGGAAGGTTGGTTCCGGACTGCCCATTGTCATGGGCGTAAGCTTTACCTTTGTAACAGTCCTTTGTACGGTGGCTGCCAATTACGGATATTCATCGGTGATCGGAGCAGTAATCGTCGGAGGAATCATAGAGGGAACGCTGGGACTTCTTGCGAAATACTGGAAGAAAATCATAGCGCCGATTGTAGCTGCTTCTGTTGTAACTGCAATTGGCTTTTCCTTATTTACAGTGGGTACCCGCTCTTTCGGCGGCGGATACGCCGAAGACTTCGGTTCTGCCGAAAACCTCATCCTTGGAACTGTGACCTTAATGGTATGCCTGCTCTGGAATATTAAGGCAAAAGGATACTGGAAGCAGCTTTCCGTTCTTGCAGGACTGGTTGTGGGTTATATCGTGGCGATTTTTATGGGAAAAGTAGACTTGTCCGTTATTTTTTCAGGAGGAGTGGTTGCATTTCCGAAATTCCTGCCTTATATGCCGGAATTTCATCCGGGAGCAATTGTTTCTGTGGCAATTATTTTCCTCGTGTCTGCTGCTGAGACAATCGGCGATACAACAGCGATGGTGTCCGGTGGTCTGGATCGAGAGATTACTACGGAAGAAATTTCAGGCTCTCTTGCCTGTGATGGATATTCCTCCGTATTTTCTGCAATTTTAGGATGCCCTCCTGTTACATCTTTTTCTCAGAACGTAGGACTGATCGCCATGACGAAGGTTGTAAACCGCTTTACCATTATGACAGGTGCTGTCTGTATGATCCTGGCGGGACTTCTGCCTCCGATCGGAAACTTCTTTGCTTCCCTTCCGGAATCTGTTCTTGGAGGCTGTACGATTATGATGTTTGGAACAATTCTGACTTCCGGAATCGAGATGATCGCGCGGGCAGGCTTTACTCAGAGAAATATTACCATTGCAGCCCTGTCTCTTTCCGTGGGCATCGGATTTACTGCAGCTAGTGAAATCGAAATCTGGCATATTTTCCCAGAACTTCTTCAGGCAGTATTTTCTGCAAATGTAGTTGCTGTGGTATTTGTAGTTGCGATCGTGCTGAATCTTGTGCTTCCGAAGGATATGGAAATCAAACGCCTTCAGTAGGGATTTGTCTTTGAAACGGATCGCGGGTACAGATCGGAAAACAACAAATATGCAAAATAGACAAAAAAGTGAAGGATAGTATAAGAACACGGGATATTTGTTAATAAATTTATAGATAGACAGAAAAAATTTATATGTAAATTTACAGATAAACCTGTTAGAATACTGAGCATAAAGGGCGGTCGAGAGAACCGCAAAAAAAGGAGGACGTAACAATATGAAACGTAAATTAGTGGCTAGCTTACTTTGTGTAGCAATGGGTGTTACAACACTTGCAGGTGCAACAAGTGTATTCGCAGCAGAAGCAGAGGCAACTGAAGAAGCAACAGAAGAAACAACAGAAGAGGCTGCAGATGCAGCAGAAGAAACTGCAGAAGCAGTGATCGATATGACCGGCGTTGATGTTGAGAACACAAAGATCGGTATTTCCATTTATCAGTTCGCAGATAACTTCATGACTCTTTACAGAACAGAGTTAGAGCGTTACCTGACAGAAGACCTGGGATTCAACAAAGACAACATCATTATCCAGGATGGTAAAAATGACCAGGCAGAGCAGACAAACCAGATCAATAACTTCATCACAGACCAGGTTGACGTTATGATCCTTAACCTTGTACAGGCTTCTTCCGCTCCACAGATTACAGATATCTGTCACGAAGCAGGAATTCCTGTAGTTTACATCAACCGTCAGCCAGACGAAGAAGAGTCCAACAGATGGGCAGAAGAAGGAATCAAAGCTACATATGTAGGTGCTGACGCAAGACAGTCCGGTACTTTCCAGGGAGAAGAAATCCTTGAAACAGAAAATAAAGGTGATATCAACGGCGACGGAAAAGTTTCCTACATCATGGTTCAGGGTGACCCGGAGAACATCGATGCTCAGTACAGAACAGAATTCTCTGTAAAAGCTCTTACAGACGCAGGTATGGAAGCTGAAGAACTTCTTCTTATGAGAGGTGACTGGGATCAGGCAAAAGGACAGCAGATCACACAGGACGCTCTTACACAGTTCGGCGATCAGGTAGAAGTTGTATTCTGTAACAACGACGCTATGGCTCTTGGCGCTCTTCAGGCAATCCAGGCAGCAGGCAGAGTAATCAACGAAGATATCTACTTAGTAGGTGTTGACGCTCTTACAGATGCAGTTCAGAACATCGTTGACGGAAACTTTACAGGTACAGTATTCAACGATCATTTCAGCCAGGCTCAGAAAGCTGCAGAAATGGCAGTTAAATACCTGAAAGGTGAAGAAGTTGATCCTGTAAATATGGTAGACTATGTTAAAGTTACAAACGAAAACGCAGCAGAAATTCTTGAAAAAATCAAATAATTTCGACAGCCGTAAAGTCGTAAAAAAATAGTTAACATATGGGGTGTGTCGTTACAGGCACACCCCATACTTATGAAAGGAGAGAGAGCGGGATGGCAGAGTATAGATTGGAAATGCGCGGAGTGAGCAAAAGCTTTCCGGGCGTTAAAGCGCTGGACAAAGTAAATCTTAAAGTTCGTCCAGGCACTGTCCATGCGTTTATGGGAGAGAACGGTGCAGGTAAATCCACTCTTATGAAATGTCTGTTTGGAATCTATCATATGGATGAGGGAGAAGTCTATGTAGATGGAGAAAAAGTAAATATCAATAATCCGGATGAAGCCATGCAGAAAGGTCTTGCCATGGTGCATCAGGAGCTTCAGCCGGTTCCGGCGCGTACCATTGCAGAAAATATGTACCTGGGACGTTATCCGACGAAATCCATAGGGCCTCTGAAGATTATTGATCACAAAAAGATGAACGAAGAGGCGAAGAAATGGCTGGAAAATGTTAAAATGCCATTTAATCCGAAACACAAACTGGGAGATCTTTCTATTTCTCAGATGCAGTCTGTTGAAATTGCAAAGGCAGTTTCTCAGGAAGCCAAGCTGATTATTCTCGATGAGCCTACCTCTTCCCTTACAGACAATGAGGTTGAGGCGCTTTTCCGTATTGTACGTGATCTTCGTGACAGAGGAGTTTCCTTTGTCTTTATTTCTCATAAAATGGCAGAGCTTCGTCAGATTTCAGATGATATTACAATCATGCGAGACGGTTGCTATGTAGGAACCTGGGCAATGAAAGATATCAGCGACGAAGAGATCGTTAAGCAGATGGTAGGACGTGAATTGAACAATATCTACCCTCCGCTTGACAACACTCCGGGAGATGTTCTCCTTGAGGTAAATAATTTTACAAGTATTCATGACAAATCATTCAAGAACTGTTCCTTCAAACTCAGAAAGGGAGAAATTCTCGGATTTGGAGGTCTGGTAGGTGCGCAGCGTACAGAGCTGATGGAAGCGATTTTCGGTATCCGTCATATTACCAGTGGTGAAGTGAAGCTGAATGGTAAAAAGTTAGATATCAAACGTCCCCAGGATGCAATCAACAATGGTATTGGTATGATTACGGAAGACAGACGAGGAACCGGTATTCTGGGATGCTTATCTATCGCAGATAACGTATCTATTGCTTCCTTAAATCATTATCTGGAGGCCGGCATTAAACTGAATAAAAAGAAGATTGAAGATCTTGTTCAGGAAAATGTTGCGAAGCTGAGTATTAAGACACCGAGCAGTAAAACACTGATTCAGTCACTGTCAGGCGGTAACCAGCAGAAGGTTATTATTTCCCGCTGGCTGGCGAACAATCCGGATGTACTGATCATGGATGAGCCTACCCGTGGTATTGACGTTGGTGCGAAATATGAAATTTATCAGATTATGATCGCGCTGGCAAAACAGGGCAAAGGTATTATCATGATTTCTTCAGAAATGCCTGAGCTTCTTGGCGTATCAAATCGTGTTATGGTTATGTGTAACGGTAAGATCACCGGTGAAGTTTCCGGTGAGGATATGACTCAGGAAAAAGTTATGCATTACGCAACACAGTTCTAATGAAGGAGGAGAAAAGAATGGATAAATCAAAAAAACTGGATATTAAAAAAATCCTGCTTGACAATGGTATTATTGTGCTTCTGATGCTGCTGGTTGTTTATGTAAGTATTGTCAGCCCTAACTTCCGAAGCTTCCGAAACATCATGAACCTTGCTATTAACGCTGCACCTCGTGTTATTATTGCCCTTGGTGTCAGTGCATGTCTTATTACAAAAGGTACAGACCTTTCTGCAGGACGTGCGGTAGGTCTTAGTGCCTGCCTTGCTGGTATCATGCTTCAGAAACCGGATGCAGCCGGTAAAATCTGGCCAAACTTCCCACAGTTAAACGTATGGGTTGTTCTTCTCATCGTTATGGCAATTTGTGGTGTATTCGGTCTGATCAATGGTATCGTTATCTCTTATCTTAACGTACCTGCATTCATTGGTACACTTGGTATGCAGCTTACTATTTACGGTATTGCACAGGTTATCACAAATAACGTTCCGATCGGTGCTTACCGTGCAGATTATATCGCAGTGACACAGGGAAAACTTGGACCGATTTCCTACCAGTTCTTCTATCTGATCATTGCAGCAGCTATTTTCTGGTTTGTATACAACTATACCCGTCATGGTAAATATATGTATGCAATCGGTGGAAACGAAGTAGCAGCAGAAGTTTCCGGCGTAAATGTTAAGAAAACAAAAATTATTATCTACGTTACCGCAGCTTGCATGTACGCAATCGCTGGTTTCCTTCTCGGAGGTAAATCCGGTGGTACAAGTACAAACATGGGTATGGGATACGAGCTGGAAGCGATCGCAGCATGTACAATCGGTGGTGTATCTGTAAACGGTGGTATCGGTAAAGTTTCCGGCGTTATCATCGGTGTTGCAGTATTCGAGCTTCTGAAATCCGCTCTTCAGTTCCTTGGACTGAATCCATATTATCAGTTCATCGCACAGGGTATCGTTATCGTAGTTGCTATCGCACTTGATATTCGTAAATATATTGCTAAGAAATAATATGATACATAGGGAAAAGCCTTCGGAGGTTCAAAACTCCGAAGGCTTTCTTTTGTCTTGCGGTTCAAATGGATTCTGGTTATAATACTGGTAAAAGGGAAAATCTTACGGAAGTATTCTTAGACAGGCGGAGGTTTTGCACATGGCGGACAGAGAAATAGTGAGAAGGCATTTCTGGTTTTCGGGAAGGGTACAGGGAGTCGGTTTCCGGTACAGGGCATTTTACATTGCGCAGGCCTTAGGTCTGTCAGGATGGGTGCGTAATTCCTGGGATGAACGGGTAGAAATGGAAGTACAGGGAACAAGAGAGGCGATTTCCGAAATGCTGATACAGCTAAGAGAACAACGGTTTGTTGACATAGAGAGAATCGAAGAGGAAAATATTCCGCTGGAAGCAGATGGATGGTTTTCGATTAAGTGATCAAAAAATACCAGAATTTATGAGAGTAAAAGAAAAGGGGATATGCCAGGATTAAGACGAAGGCATGTTCCCCTTTTCTTTTACTTTGTTTTCTTTTTGGCATATTTAGCCTCTTCTTCTGCGGCGAGACGAACTGCCTCTTCGGAAGGATTGGAAATTACCGCGGATGCAATGATTTCGCATGGCGGGTTTTCACGGACGCTCTCTACGGCAGCAGTCACAGCGGAAACGTCTCCGCTGAAAAATACGGTTACATGACCGCCGCATTTGGTATTCCAGGTACGGAATTCTACGTCTGAGGTTTTGAGCATCTGGTCTGCAATGATGATCGCATTGCTACTTCCCAGAACCTCGACTAATCCGAATGCTCCATAAGTCATATCAGAATCCTCTTTCTATAAAATATACTGAACAGTTACAGGTATCCGGTAATAAAACCAGCTTATTTGTTTATTGTCATTTTTATTGCGACTTCTGTGTCTGTGCTTGGTGACGCGATTATTGTGTGTGACACAACTTTACCTAATGGTTTCGCTGTTTCCAGAGCAACTTCCATTGCTGCGTTAACATCGGAAACAGAACCTCTGATCTTTACGCATGCGCCGCTTTTTAAACGGTTACGTTCGATGCTCTGAACTTTGATGTTTGCAGCCTTCGCTGCGGCATCTAATGCGACAAAACATGCAACGAAATTGTCCAGTTCGAAAACGCCGATTGCCATTCCATTGTAATTTTCGGACATTAAAACCCTCCTCCACAATTAAATATTTGTCACGGTTATTGCGACATGTATTTAGCGTCTTTGAATGTATGTATCTTCGGTGTGTGACGCCGTGATATACTCTAGCTACAGTATACTTTCTTTATAGAAGAAACACAAGGAAAACAGGAAGAATTTTTAACCGGAATGGCGGTTTTTCCATCTAATAAGTAGAAGAATAAGAAAGTAGGTGAATTTTTATACAGGATGAGAAAGGCGAATGTGGAAGAGGCGCTGCTTTTTCGCGCGCAGCAGGGAAACAAAGAAGCGTTTACCCAGTTGATTGGGCAGTACAGAAATGATTTATATAAGATTGGTAAGGCGATACTGGGAAATGACGAAGATATTGCGGATGCCATGCAGGAAACGATTCTGAAATGCTGGCAGAAACTGGATACACTGAAGAAAGCGGAGTATTTTAAAACATGGCTGGTCAGAATCTTGATTAATAACTGCAACGAAATTTTAAGACAAAAGAAAAAAAGTATTCCGCAGGAGGAATTTTTGGCAGAAGGGGTCAGGGATTATGCTTACGATAATGTGGAATGGCGTATGTTCCTGAATATTTTGGAGGAAAAATACCGCATTGTTGTTCTTCTTTATTATGAACAGGGATATAAAACAAGGGAGATTGCGGAAATTCTCCAGATAACGGAGAGTCTGGTGAAATCAAGACTTTCTATGGCGAGGAAAATTGTGGAAAAAAATCTGTAGAAAGGAGAATGGCTGTGGATAAATTTGAAAAATTAATAAAGGGCATACAGGAAGACCTTGAAATGCCGGAAGAAATTTGGAATACATGTCTGGAGAATATTGAACAGCTTCCTTCAAGGAACGTAAAGAAGAAAAATAAGAAGGTTATAAAATATTTTGTAATATCAACGGCAGCAGTTCTGGCTATGGGAACAGCCTGTTATGCTATGGTGAAAAGTGGATTTCTGGAAAGACTTCAAAGGGAAGCGGGAATCAGCGCAGAGAATGCAGATGCCTATGCACGGTCTGAAATAGAAACAGAGGTTAAAGAGACAGAGGGAGAGGAGATTAAATTTGATAATCTGTGGAAAATATCAGAAGCCTGGTGCGACGGCATGATGATTTACTTTGAGGCAGAAGTTCCGCAAGAGTATTTGGAAAATGACAGACTGATATTAGAGTGGAGAGATCGTGTAAAAGTAAATGGAAATGATTGTCTTCTCAATGTAACGGGAATTGTAGACGAGGCGACAGGGAAGGAAAATTCTAAATGGATGTGCTCGATCGATGTAAGCGCTATAGATAGTTCAGGAAGTATGGAGGTGGAAATTCCCCTGCGCCTTTCGAGAGATGAAAATGAAGAGTGTTTTTTTACAGGGGCAGGAGGTGAGCTGGTGATGTCGCCAACAGTTGAGTATAATGAGATTATGAAAAATGTAAAAGAAATTCAGACTCAGACGTTACAGTTTACTGTGGAAGCAGAAAAGAAACACAGAAATATAAAACCGCAGAGGATTGCGCTGGAAAGCGGAGAAGTGGAAATTGGATCAGGAATTCTGGCGCCTTCCGGAATGAAGCTGATTTTTATATATCATGCAGAAGAAGGGGCGAATCTTCCGGGAAATTATTATGCAATGTATCGCGTTATGGATGCGTCCGGAAATGTGCAGGATAGGATAAAGTCTGAAGAAATTTCAGATGTTTATAAAGATGAACAGGGAAGAAACTGTGTTCGGATAACTATGGAAATGACAATGGAAGCTTTGGATATGGATACGGAAGCTATTACGGTAATTCCATTTGGTTTCGACATAGACGAAGATGGAAAAAGGATTCCGGGAACAGAGTATGAGCTTGAAGGCGGAAGATTTACTGTGGAGGTCAGTTGAGAAAAAATCTATACATAGAGAACGATAAGAAAAGTGGAACAGGCACAGGGGATTATACTTTACAATAAAGGGAGCTGATGTATGATCATAGATGAAAGGGTAAATTAGTATGGAATTAAGAATATTACGTTACTTTCTGACAGTAGCAAAAGAACAAAGTTTTACAAAAGCAGCGGAACAACTGCACATCACACAGCCAACCCTATCCAGACAACTTGCAGCCTTTGAGGAGGAACTGGGTATTGTTCTGTTTGTTCGAAAAGGGAAAAGCATTACACTTACAGATGAGGGGATTTTGTTAAAGAGAAGGGCGTTGGAAATCCTTAATCTTGAAGAACGAACGCTGGAAGAACTAAGAGGAACGAAAGATGTGATAGAGGGAACTGTTGCTTTTGGCTGCGGAGAGTTTACAACAGTAGAAACATTGGCAAAGATATGCAAGCGCTATAAAGAAAAATATCCTCTTGTTCAGATTACGATTCATACTGCAACAGCAGATACTATATATGAGATGATGAATAAAGGTCTTGTGGACATTGCATTGTTCATGGAACCGGTAGATACAGAAGGGCTTGATTATATCAGGATTAAAGACAGTGACCATTGGGTAGTAGGCATTTGTCCTGATGATCCGCTTGCTGATAAGAAGTATATAGAGAAGAAGGAACTTTTGGATAAGCCTCTTATTTTGCCGGAAAGGGTGGGGGTTCAGAGTGAACTTGCAAATTGGTTTGGGAAAGATTTTTCCAATCTTGATATTTCAATTATAAGCAATCTTGGAACAAATGCCGGTGTGATGGCGGCAAATGGACTTGGGTATCCCGTATCTATTGAAGGAGCTGTAAAATATTGGCGGGAAGATATTCTTGTGCAAAGAAGGCTTTATCCGGAAATTACTGCAAACTGCGTGATTGCCTGGAGAAGAAATATTCCTTATTCGCAGGCGGTAAATAAGATGATAGAAGAAATCAATGCCTTTCTGGCATAAAAGTGAATACAATATAAGTATTGGACATAGTGCGACTATAAAGCATAAAATAGATGTGTAGGATAGAAAAATATCCTCCACATCTATTTTTGTAAAGGAGACGGATAATTAGACCAGAAGTGTTGGAGGCGGATATAGACATCAATGCCTATGATGAAATCATTTTAGGGTTCCCAATCTGGTGGTATGTAGCGCCGACAATCGTAAATACCTTTTTGGAAAAATATAATTTCTCAGATAAAAGAATCATTTTGTTTGCTACTTCCGGTGGAAGTGGATTTGGAAATACAGTAAGAGAATTGCAGGTTTCTGTACCGGACAGTGTGATTACAGAAGGAAAGATATTTAATAACGTAACTAAACAGCAAATTGCTGAATGGGCAGGAACATTATAAGATTGGAGAGGTGTAACATGAAAAAAATCGTGCAGACAGCAGGAAGAAATGCATTAGAAGAATTTGCACCACAGTTTGCCCATTTCAATGATGATGTCCTTTTTGGAGAGAACTGGAACAATCAGGATATTGATGTAAAGACGAGAAGTATTATTACGGTAGTGGCGTTGATGTCTTCCGGTATTACAGATTCTTCCTTGAAATTCCACTTACAGAATGCAAAGACACATGGTGTGACTCAAAAAGAAATTGCGGCGGTTATCACTCATGTCGCATTTTATACAGGATGGCCGAATGGATGGGCTGTATTTAATCTGGCAAAAGAAGTGTGGAATGTAGATGAAGGTGATTTACCTTATGACGATGAAGCAATGCGGGCGCATGCAAAGAAAATGATATTTCCGATAGGAGTTCCAAACGATGGATTTGCACAGTATTTTTCGGGAAGAAGTTTTATTGCTCCTGTCTCGACTTCTCAGGTGGGAATATTTAATGTAACATTTGAGCCGGGATGTCGAAATAACTGGCATATCCACCATGCAAAGAGTGGGGGCGGACAGATACTTATTTGTATGGCAGGGCGTGGATATTATCAGGAAGAAGGAAAAGAAGCAATAGAAATGAATCCGGGAGACTGTATAAATATTTCGGCAGGTGTAAAGCATTGGCATGGAGCGGCACCGGATGAATGGTTTTCTCATTTGGCAATTGAAGTATCGGGAGAAGATACTTCGAATGAATGGTGTGAACCGGTTACCGATGAAGAATACAACAAATTATTATAATGAAAAAGTGTAAAGAAAAGATAGAAATCTATGGAAAGACGGGATACTTTTCTGTTTATGAAGGGAGGGTGTAAAAATGGAATATGTCATCTCATTCCGTATAGTCCTTTAGCTGCCGGACATCTAACCAGACCGGAATGGAGTGCAGATTCATTGCGCAGCAAAACAGATAGAGTAGCAATGGGGAAATATGACGGTATGGAAAAACAGGATTTGAAAATTGTAGAGAGAGTATATGAGCTTTCCCAAAAATATAATTGCAAAATGTCCCAGATAGCACTTGCATGGCAGTGGATGAAAGGTATTTCTTCGCCAATTATCGGCGCTACCAAAACAGCATATCTTGATGATGCAGTTGAAGCTTTACATGTAAAGTTGACAGATTCAGATATGGAATATCTGGAGAAGATGTATCTTCCACATCCGATTGTTGGTGCAATCAGTCATAATCCGGAGCAGGGTGTTATACTGCTTGTCGAAAAAAAAGTAAAGGCATGTATTGATAGATGAAAAAGATTTTGTGAAATCATCCATTCTTAAGTTCATCCTTTTCAATTTGTGTAAACCTCTTTCTGTTGCATGAGGTTCTATCATACACGATATTTACCATTTGGGACATAATCACAAGTGGTATATAAGGACATTGTCATAAATGGATTATAATAAATAATAAAAAAGTGAAAATGGGTATTGACAATCTCCGGTAGCAGTGGTATTCTAATACGGCTGTCGGAGATGAATTGTTTATATGAAAAACACAATTTAAAAGTTTTTCAGAAAAATAAAAATAACTGTTG
>DXXQ01000208.1 GCA_019416265.1 Clostridiales bacterium
CTGTATGTTTCGTAAAAGACGGACAGGCCATCGGTGTAGGAGCAGGACAGCAATCCCGTGTACACTGTACAAGACTGGCAGGTCAGAAGGCAGACAACTGGTTCCTCCGCCAGTGTCCGAAGGTTCTGAACCTTCCGTTTAAAGATACCATCACACGCGCAGAGAGAGACAACGCCATTGACGTATACATCGGAGAAGAGTACATGGACGTTCTTGCTGACGGAAACTGGGAAAAAACCTTCACAGAGAAACCGGAAGTCTTTACAAGAGAAGAGAAACGCGCATGGCTGGATCAGATGACAGACGTAACCCTGGGCTCAGATGCCTTCTTCCCATTCAGCGATAACATTGAGCGCGCATATAAGAGCGGCGTAAAATATATTGCAGAACCGGGCGGCTCTGTTCGTGACGATGCAGTGATCGAGACATGTAACAAATACGGAATGGTGATGTCCTTTACAGGAATCAGACTTTTCCATCATTAAGAAAGAGCGGAGATGTGCCAAAGGCTCCGGTCAGACATATAAAAAACTTCTGCCAGCAGGTGAAACTGCAGGCAGAAGTTTTTGTATTTATGGTCAATTTTGTTTGAAGATTTTGAATGCCCATTTTGGGCGTTTGATGCGGAAGAGACAGTTCAGGATCGCTATTTTCGAGGGACCTGATAGACTGCTTCAATATTTTCAACAGGGACATCTCCTTCGAAACACTGGCTTGCCATAAGAATATAGCCGCCGTTGTGATGGAGGGATTTCATGTAATATGCAGTTTCCTTGGCAACTTCTTCAGGCGTTCCGTAAGGAAGGACTTTTTGAGTGTCGATTCCGCCGTGGAATGTGATCTTTCCTCCGAATGCCTCCCATAAACTCTCAGGTTCAAGCCCCTTTACTTTCTGGAGCGGTTCCAGAACATCCACTCCGCAGTCAATGAAATCAGGAATCAGAGGACGAACTGCACCGCAGGAATGCTGCTGGTAAAATGCGTTGTAACGGTGGGCCAGAGCAGTCAGCTTTTTCGTGTTATCCATAAAAAATTCTCTCCACATATCCACGCTGAAAAGAAGAGAAATCTGAGTCCCGTAATCATCATGAGGACGGATGATGTCAATAAGTCCGTTTCCTGCTTCTAAAATACGGCGGTAATACTCCAGCTCAAATTCTAACATGCGCTCTAAAATTCGTTTGGCTACTTCAGGAGAATCGATCATGAGCATGAAAAATTCATCCATGGGAATCAGAAAAGTCACAATCTGAAAAGGTCCTTCGTGGCCGGTGATAATCGCTTTGTCAGGGTATTTCCGGCATTGCCGTGTGATTTCGTTGTAGTCAAACCAGTCAGGGTCAGGAAAAGGCACTGCATTTACTTCCTCCACAGTTTCCACCCCTGCAAGAGGGAAATGGGAGGTTATGGTGTAAGTATCCACATCTGTATGATAAAAGGTCTCTTCAAATCCCCAGTAGCTCTGGCGCACAAGCTGGTTCTTATCATTGTAATATTCCTTCAAAGGCGGTCCGATATAACGGGGAGATACGGGAACAATATCAATTTGGAACTTGTCAAGCAGCTGGTCATAGCTGGTAAAATGATAATGATGCAGTAACTTTTGGACTACACTGTGAACAGCTTCAAAAGCAGCCGGAATCTGATCGGGATTTTGGTGGGTAATGGCAGCACGTACGCGCTCCTTAGAGGTCATAAGAATGTCTCCTTCGTTTATTTTTTTATTGTGATTATACCTTTTTTCTTTCTTTTTTTTAATTGCAAAAATCAACCATTTTATTGTATAAATTAAAACAAAAAAATGGATTATATCGGGAAAATATACTATAATGGAAGGAGAAAAGAGAAGGAGGGAGAAGGATGATCGATTATGAAGAATGGAAATCCCTGAGGGATTACAATTATGTTCAAAACCGTTGTTTGGAAAAGGACTCATTTTTGTTTCAGATATCAAGAGCTGGCTGTTCTCTATGTGATAAGGATTTCATAATAGACAGAAAAGAGCAGTATCCCTATTATACGGTTCACATTATCCTGGAGGGACATGGCTTGTTTCAGATCCAGAACAAGAATTATTTTTTGAAAAAGGGAGACGCTTTTCTGATCACATCAGGACAGGCACATATGTATTCCAATTATTCCTCTTCGGATCTGGTCCTTCTCTGGGTTGAGATCACAGGAGGGAATTGTAAAGAATTATTCAGTTATTTCCGTTCAAGAGAGATGTACGCGATACAAAATGAATCCACAGACAAGGCTGCCCGTCAGCTTCTGAAAATGCTGGAGTTTTTGCGTGCAGGAGAGGGCGGCCGTATTTATGAATGTTCCGGTATGGTATATAGCTTTCTGATGTATATACACGAAGCTGCGCGAAATGAGCCTGTAAAGGGGGAGCCGGATCTGCTGGAAAAAGCATTGGCTTATATTGACAATAAATTTACGGAAACCATTAAGATTCAGGAGCTTGCAGCTCATCTCCACATCAGTCATGCGTATCTGAACCGGATTTTTACAAAAGGAATCGGGATGTCTCCCAAACGCTATATGCTCATGAAGCGGATAGAATATGCATGTTATCTTCTGGAAACCACAGAACTGACGTCAGAAAAAATAAGTGAGCGCATCGGAATGTATGACAATGCCTGTTTTTACCGGAACTTCAAAGCTGTCATGAAAACCACCCCGGCTGCTTACAGAAAAAACCAGATACAAAAAACTCACAGTCTCTAAACTGTGAGTCATAAGAGCGATAGACGGGGCTCGAACCCGCGGTCTCGACCTTGGCAAGGTCGCGCGTTACCAACTACGCCACTATCGCGTTTGCAATTGTATTTCCCTGAGCTGTTTCTCAGGAGAGCGATAGACGGGGCTCGAACCCGCGGTCTCGACCTTGGCAAGGTCGCGCGTTACCAACTACGCCACTATCGCATTTGTCATGTTATTTCCAAGCGCTTTGCTCGACGACAAAACATATAATACTACAGGATAAGATGTTTGTCAAACATTTTTTCAAAAAATTTCTAAATTTTTTTACAGGGAAAATCCGGTATTTGATTATTAAAAAACGATGTGCTATGATAGAGAAACTAAAACCTGTAAAAGGAGATGACTCTATATGCGAAAGAAACTGGCAGCCCTGCTTTTATGCTCCGCCCTTCTTTTTCCGGCTTCTGTATCTGCGGAGGTTGCGGGATATGAAGATACCTTTAACATTTATAAGCAGGACAACAAAACGCCCTATACCTTTCAGATAAATGATGAAAAAAATACTGCTGTCACAGCAGTTGCAAAAAAAGACACAGTTTATATCTCCACGAAACGCGAGGCGATCCGCAGGAGACCGGACAGAAAAAGTGATAATTTAAAGACGATTCTTCTGGGAACAAGGCTTACCAGAGTGGCGGTATGTGAGAACGGATGGAGCAAGGTGGTATATACAGATAAGAAGCTTGGTAAGCTTAACGGATATGTCCGTACCAGCGCTCTCATGGACACCAGCTGCCGTACTGCAGTAAATGATACGCTTAAGGTGATAAAGGATGCGGATATTCTGGATTATCCGGGAAGAAAAGAAGGACAGGTGGTAGGAGAAGTCCTGGAGCTTGATGAGGTAAGAAGGACTGCCACGATCAATAATGTATGGAGCAGGATCTCATACAAAGATGATAACGGAAAAAATCAGATCGGTTACATACCTACGAACGTCCTGGAAGGCCAGGGAGAGATAAAAGAGGCAAAGGGAAGCGAGAAAGTGACCCTGGTAGACGGAGAGGAAGCAGGAGTGCTCCACAAGAGCAAAGGCAAAGGGGTATTTGCAGAGGCTGTAGACGGAGTGACTGCTTCTTCGGAGGAAGTGGTGAATGGCGTGAGGGTAGGAACTCCGGTTTCAATATCTTCCGATGCAGTTCTGAAGCCTCTTGGAACATTTAAGATCACCCATTACTGTCAGTGCAGTATCTGCTGCGGCCCCTGGGCAAATGGGATTACCTCCACCGGTGTGACGGCAACGACGAACCGTACCATTGCAGTAGACCCAACCCAGATTCCATATGGCTCCAAAGTTGTGATCAACGGACAGGTCTATGTGGCGGAGGACTGCGGCGGCGCTATTAAAAATAACTGTATTGATATTTATGTTGCATCCCACGAAGAAGGGGAGAACAAAGGGGTATTCTATACAGAAGTATATCTTCTTCAGTAGAGAAACCTTGTGAGAAGAAGTGAGGACAGAAAGAAAAGGACAGGCTCCTGGAAGCCTGTCCTTTTCCAAATATCTGTTTTGCGTGATACACATGGTTACGCGAAAGCGTATGATACAAATATTAAATTATGCATTTTTCAGTGCATTCTCAAGATCCGCAATAATGTCTTCCACATTTTCGATACCTACGGAAAGACGGATCATTCCGGGAGATACCCCTGCTTCTGCAAGCTGGGCATCGTTCATCTGACGGTGGGTGTGGCTTGCGGGATGGAGGACCATGGTCTTGGAGGCTGCCACATGTGTGGCGATATTGGCAAGCTCAAGGCTGTCCATGAAGCGTACGGCTGCGTCTCTGCCGCCGTTTAATTCAAAGGAAATAACGCCGCAGGTTCTTCCGCCGTCCATATATTTCTGAGCTGTGGCATAATATCTGTCACCGGGCAGTCCTGCAAAGTTTACAGAAGCAACTTTTTCATGAGCGCTTAAGTATTCTGCGATTTTCTGAGCGTTGGAGCAATGACGTTCTACACGCAGAGGAAGGGTTTCCAGGCCGACATTTAAAAGGAAGCAGTTCATAGGAGACGGGATAGAACCCAGGTCGCGCATGAGCTGAGAGGTTGCTTTGGTAATGTAGGCTTTTTTGCCAAACTGCTTCGTATATACAACTCCGTGGTAAGACTCATCCGGCTCTGTAAGTCCGTGATATTTATGACCGTAGGCTTCCCAGTCAAAGTTCCCGCTGTCCACAATGGCGCCGCCTACCTGAAGAGCATGACCGTCCATATACTTGGTAGTGGAATGGGTGACAATGTCTGCGCCCCATTCAAAAGGACGGCAGTTTACAGGAGTGGCAAAGGTGTTGTCCACGATCAGGGGAACTCCGTTGGCGTGTGCCACTTTTGCAAATTTTTCGATATCCAGAACAACAAGGGCTGGATTGGCTATGGTTTCTGCGAAAAGAGCCTTGGTGTTCGGTTTAAAAGCTGCTGAAATTTCTTCTTCGCTTGCATCGGTATCCACAAAAGTACAGTCAATACCCAGTTTCTTAAAGGTAACTGCAAGAAGATTAAAGGTTCCTCCATAGATGGTGGATGCAGCTACGATATGATCCCCTGCTTCACAGATGTTGAAGACAGCATAGAAATTGGCTGCCTGTCCGGAAGAGGTGAGAAGAGCTGCCACACCGCCCTCTAATTCGGCAATCTTGGCTGCAACCGCATCGTTGGTAGGGTTTTGGAGACGGGTATAGAAATAGCCTTCGGCTTTTAAGTCAAAAAGCTGTCCCATTTCATCTGTTGTGTCATACTTAAAGGTCGTGCTCTGATAAATAGGGAGAGCGCAGGGCTCGCCTTTGGAAGGAGTGTAGCCTGCATGGAGACACTTGGTTTCTAATCTGTAATCACTCATCGTTCGTGTCCTTTCTTATTTAATAACAGTATTTTTTAGATTATAACGCATTAATGTATGAAAATCAATATTCAAAGAGAGGAACCTTTGCAGGAACAGTAACTTTTGAAGTTTAATTGCCCCGGTCACAGGCACTTGTCACTTGAAATCTCATGTAT
>DXXQ01000209.1 GCA_019416265.1 Clostridiales bacterium
AAGACAGGCGACTATTGTACGTCTGCTGCTCGAAAAAGGCAAGGTTCGCGTAAAAGATCTCAGTGAAGAATTCCAGGTGACAGAAGACTGCATCCGTAAAGACTTAAAAGCCCTGGAAAACGCGGGCAGATTAAAAAGAACTTATGGGGGAGCCATTCTCTCACAGGATTATCCGCTGAAAAGAGATGTAGTAGACAGACGGAACTATCATCTGGATAAGAAAAAAATCATAGCTGCCAAGGCAATGGAGCTGATAAAAAATAATGAGACGATTTTCCTTGATATTTCAACTACAAATATTGAACTGGCACATCTCATTGCGACCTCGCAGCTTCGTCTGACAGTGGTGAGCAATATGATAGACATTCTCCAGATTCTGGCAAAAAACAGTTCGATCACAACGATTGGAACAGGCGGAACCATGTATCCGGGAGTTAATGGCTTTATGGGGGTTGCTACGGTTGAGGTCATCAAGCAGTACAGCTTTGACCGCGCATTTATAGGAAGCTGCGGAATCGATATTACAGACGGAACCATCACCACACTGGGGGTTGAGGATGGGCTAACCAAGAAAGCTGCTCTTCAAAGCGGAAGACATCAGTACGTAGTTATGGAACGTGATAAATTTTATTTTAATGAAAGTTATAAATTTGCACACTTAGATGATATTGACGGAATTGTAACGGATGAATTTCCTGACTGCACAATTGTCAGTTCATTGGAGGCAGCGGGAGTACAGCTGTTTTAAACGGCAGGGCTGCTTTGAATGATAAGAAATGCTCCTGGGTTACACAGAAAAAGGAGCGGCTGTATGTCAGGGGAAGGAGATTCTTTCGGCATACAGCCGGATATGTTTGAAGGAGAAAAGACATGAAAGATTATATATTAGAAGCATGTGTGGATTCTGTAGAATCTGCTCTTGCTGCCGCAGAAGGCGGAGCAACAAGACTGGAACTTTGCAGTAATCTGATTATCGGCGGAACCACACCAAGTCCGTGGCTTTTTAAAGAAATCAGAAAACATACAGACATCAGAATTCATGCGCTGATCCGTCCGAGATTTGGAGATTTCTGCTATACAGATTCAGAGTTTGCCATAATTAAACAGGCAGTAGCCGACTTCAGAGAACTGGGGGCAGAAGGTGTAGTTATCGGTATTCTGAAACCGGACGGAACCTTAAATATGGAGCAGATGAAAGAACTGATGGATGCTGCCGGAGAGATGTCGGTAACCCTGCACAGGGCCTTTGACGTTTGTGTCGATCCATATGAGACAATGGAGCAGGCTATTGAACTTGGGATTGATACGATCCTTACATCAGGGCAGAAAAATGTCTGTACAGAGGGCGCAAGTCTTCTGAAAGATCTGGTGGAGAAGAGCAGAGGCAGAATCACCATTCAGGTGGGAAGCGGTGTGAGCGCAGAGGTCATCCGGAAAATGTACCCGCTGACAAATGCAACTGCCTATCATATGTCCGGAAAGGTAACGCTGGACAGTGTGATGGAATACAGAAAAGAGGGCGTAAATATGGGACTTCCGACCCTCAGTGAATTTGAAGTATGGCGTACAGACGCAGAAAAGATTAAAGAAGCGAAAACCGTTCTGGAGGAATTATAATGGCAGTTTTTTTGGAAAAAAACAGGGAAAGAATTGAGAAGAAATATCAGGAACTGGTAAAAGAATTACCACATATTTTTGCAGAAGTAAACGAAAAAATGGCCGGTTGTGATGAAGATACAGCTCTTGCATGTAAATATCTTTACAATACCATGCCATACAGTGATTTCGGCAACTATACCTTTGAAATATTTCTTGATTATGCAGAACATGGTGTGTGGTTATGGAAAAATAAGGAGGCAGTGCGAGCTCTTCCTGAAACGATTTTCTTAAATTATGTTCTGGCACACAGAGTAAATGAAGAAGAGGTTGCACCCTGCAGAAAGCTTTTCTGTGAGAAAATCGGCAGCCGTGTAGACGGACTTTCCTTAAAAGACGCAGCTCTTGAGGTAAACTTCTGGTGTGCGGAAGAAGCTACCTACCATACAACGGATGAGAGAACGCTTTCCGCTCTTACTGTTTACAGAAGAGGAAACGGACGTTGTGGTGAAGAGTCCGTATTTACGGTAAACGCACTTCGAAGTGTAGGTATTCCTGCCCGTCAGGTATATGCGCCAAGATGGTCTCACTGCGATGATAACCATGCATGGGTTGAAATCTGGTGTGACGGAGAATGGTATTTCCTTGGAGCCTGTGAGCCGGAGATGGTACTGGATAAAGGCTGGTTTACCAATGCTTCCTCCCGTGCTATGATGATCCATTCCCGTTTCTTTGACGAGGAAGGTGCAGAAGGAGATATTATCAGCAGAAACGGTATGGTTACGGAAATCAACGAGCTGAGAAGATACGCTCTTGTGAAAGAGATTACCGTAAAAGTAAAGGATGAAAATGGACAGACTGTAAGCGGTGCAAAGGTATCTTTTGAGGTGCTGAACTATTCTGAGTATGTAACAGTGGCAGAGAAGACTACAGATGAAAATGGAGAAACAGCGATCACAACAGGTCTTGGAACGATTCATGTTTTTGCCGTTCTTGAAAAAGACGGTCTTCTGAAAGCCGAGATCCTCATGGATACAAGAAGTGAAGATTCCTGCGAGATAGTACTGAAACCATTTGAATCTGAGAGCACATGGAAAGCAGTAGACATGATCGCACCACTTGATGCGCCGGTAAATACCAATGCGCCGACACCGGAGCAGAAAGCGATCGGTGATAAACGTGTGGCAAAAGCAAATGCAATGAGAGAAGAAAAGACACGGGGCTGGGTAAACCCTGAGTGTGATGCTTTCCTTCACAAAACGGTAACGGATATGGAGGATTCCCTGGGCTTCCCGTTTAGAGATGAGATGCTGAATGTTCTTTCTGAGAAGGACAGAACAGACTGCTTAAGCGAGGTATTAGAGGAGCATCTGGACTATTCCATGCCATACTGGGATTCTGTAAGCAAGGAAACCTTTGTTTCTTATATCATGAACCCACGGGTGGATTTTGAAATCCTCAGACCTTATCGTAAGGCTATTTTAGATAAGTTTTCCCCGGATGAGCAGGATGCTATGAGGAAAAATCCTGTAGAAATCTGGAACACTGTGGATAAGATGATCGTTTCCAGACCGGAGCGTGAGCGTGCAAGCGTTATCACCACACCTGCGGCATGCTTAAAGACAGGTATCGGAAGCTTCCTTTCCAAGAAAATCCTCTTTGTGGCCATTGCAAGAACCCTTGGAATTCCTGCAAGATTAAATCCGAATGACCGTTCCATGGAATACATGAACACAGAGGACGAATTTGTTGCAGTTCTTGCGAAAACCGAGAAGAACAGCCGCCTTGTGCTGAAAGAGACAGACGGAACAGAGTGGAAATATTTCCTCAACTGGAGTATTGCAAGACTGGAAAACGGCAAATACACCTCTCTTCTTCTTGACGATGTAGTATTTGAAAACAGAGCTTTAGAGCTTAAAGTTGAATCCGGAAGCTATAGAATCATCACCTCAAACAGACTTCCAAACGGAAATATGTTTGCGAATATGTATGAGTTTGACGTAGCGGCAGGAGAGACAAAAGAGGTTGAACTTGTTCTTCGTCAGGCAAATCTTGAGGATATGCTGGAGAATATTGCAATTAACGAGTTTACACTGAAAAAAGAAGACGGAACAGATGTAAATGTTTCTGACCTTACCCGTGAAGGCAAACATATTCTTGCCTTCCTGGAAGAGGAAAAAGAGCCTACCGAGCATATTTTAAATGAAATGATGGAGCAGCAGGAGGCATTTAAGAAATATGCGTCCAGAATTATTTTTGTAGTGCGCTCCAGGGAGGCTCTTTCCACACCGACCCTTGCCAAGGCTCTTGGAATTCTGGGGGATGAGGTGCAGATTTATTATGATGATTTCTCAGAAATCATCAATACTCTGGGAAGAAGAATGTATGTGGATCCGGAAAAGCTTCCGCTTATCATTGTGACAAACGGCGAGTTAAACGGAATTTATGCAACCAGCGGATACAATGTAGGTACCGGTGATATGCTTCTTCGCTTGATGTAAACAGGAGGATAAGATTGAAAATGAATATAAATGAAATCAGCGGACAGCGTCAGTTTGACTTTGTTTCCGGATTTAATTATATCAGAGAAGCAGGAACTCCTGCCGAGGAAAAGGCAGCTCTTTCTATTCAGGAAGAGCTGGAAAAAATCGGCGTGGAAAGCCGCCTGGAGAAATTTGATTTTGAGACTTTTGAGATAAAAAATGCAAAGCTTTTTGTCACAGCGCCATATGAAAAAGAATACCGTGTAACCGGATACGGAAGGTGCGGGAATACTCCGAAAGAGGGAACGGAAGCAGAGTTTCTCTATGTGGAAAACGGCGATGACATCAGTCTTTCCTATGCAAAAGACAAGATTGTTATGGTGAATAATCCTGTGAGAAAGGATATGTACCAGAAATTTGTAAAGGCAGGCGCACTGGGCTTTATCAGTATTACAGGAACTCCTGTTGACGAAGGAGAGGATCTGATCACAAGAACCTACGGGCTTCCGGTAATGGATGAAACGCCTATCCAGGGAGTGAACGTACACTATAAAGACGCAGTGGAAATGGTTTCCAAAGGCGCTTCCAGGGTGAAGATCCTTGTGGAGCAGGAAACGGTAACCCGTACCTCCGCCAATGTGGCTGCCCGTATTGAAGGTACAGAAAAAGCAGAGGAGATTCTTACGTTAACTGCTCATTATGACTCTGTACCGGAGGGCCCCGGAGCCTATGACAATATGGCCGGCTGTGCCATTATTATGGAGCTGTGCCGTTATTTCAAAGAGCATCCCACTGGCAGAACCATGGAATTTGTGTGGTTTGGAGCAGAAGAAAAAGGTCTTGTGGGAAGCAGAAATTATATAAAAGCCCACGAAGATGAATTGAAAAAACATCAGTTTAACATGAACGTCGACCTTGCAGGACAGCTTGTCGGAGGAACTGTGATCGGTGTGACCGGAGATGTTTCCATCTGCCATATGATTCAGTATCTGGCAAATGAGATCGGTCTGGGAATGGAAGTGAGAAACAGTATCTGGGGAAGCGATTCCAACACCTTTGCATGGAAGGGCATTCCGGCCATGACACTGAATCGTGACGGCTTCGGAATGCACACCTGCCATGATGTGGTGGAATATCTTTCTCCGTGGTCGCTGCAGAGAAGCGCCGCGCTTCTGGGACATATTGCCCAGAGCCTCGGCAATATTGCAACCATCCCGTTTACCAGAGTGGTACCGGAGAATTTTATAAAAGAATTAGACGGTTACTTCCGTCCGTTCAGCGGAAAATAATACGATCAGCATACCGATAAATGCTGCCCCTGCGGAAAACATGAGCATGGCGTTTACCCCTGCTTTGTCAATAAGAAAACCGCCAAGGAGAGAACCCAGGACGCATCCAAAGGTATAGGTCATAGTAAAATAGGCCTGTCCTTTGATAGCGTCCTGTTCTTTCATGATTGAGTTTACATAATATACAGAAGCTACTGTGATCAGAGCCCATCCTCCAATCTGCAGAATCTGTACAAAGTAAAACGGCAGGATGGAAGTTACAAGAAGGCTTCCCAGAGCCTTCAGCATAAAGAAGATTCCGGAAATTCTTACCCAGATGTCACAACGGACTTTTTTTACCATATATCCGAAGAGAAACAGGGTGGGAAGCTCAATAAGAGCGGAAAGAGCCATGGAAATTCCCATCTCAGAGCTTCCGCCTCCCTTGGTTTCAATAATCTGGAAGGTGAAGCTGTTTAACAGTACATGGCTGATATAAAGGAGCATCCAGCCAATGAGCACAATACCAAAGCGTCTGTACTGTCTGAAAAATGCCAGAGGATTTGCAGTTCCCCTTTCTGCTGCGGAAGGGCTTTTTTTGATTTTTGTAAACGGAAAGCACACCACGGCAATAAGAAAAGCAATATAAACGAGAATCATGGTTACAGGTACGGCAACTGCTCCGGCTGCTGCAGCAATCGCTCCCAAAGCATAGGATGCCAGTGCATAGGCCACAGAGCCCATTCCTCTGGAAACCCCGAAGTTCAGCTTTTTACCCTGATTGATGATTTCCATGCCGAGCGCGTTCATAAAGGGGGTAAGAAGCTGGAGGACGGTAATACAGATTCCGAAAAGAAATCCTGTCAAAAGCATGGAGCGGTGGTAAAGCAGAAAAAGCAGGGCGGATGAAGACAGGAGTACAACGGTCAGTATCAGGACGATGGCCTTCAGGGAAGGGCTGTCGGGTTTATCTGCATAGCCTGCAAGAACCGGCTGAAGAAAAGCCGAAATCGTTCCGGCGGCAGCAATGAGGAGGCCAATCTGGGTGTTTGTGAATCCGGCATCCAGAAGGTAAATGCTTGTAAATCCCATAACAGCGGCAAAGCTCATCCAGAAAAATCCCTGAATACAGGCATAGCGCGGGGTAAGGCTTGATTTAAAGTTTTTCATACTTAATCTCCTTGTAAAATAAATTTATTTTATCATACAATAGAATGTGAGGTGATGTCCATGAGAAAACCTTTATTTTCGAATGAAATTTTTCCAGTAAAACTAGAAAAGAGAAAGATGGATTGCATTGACAGAGATTGCCTGTCTTGTTACAATGAAATTATAATATAGCTTTACATTTTTTTAGAAAAGGTGGAGAAAAATGAGCGAAATGAACAAAAAATATTTAATCGACACAGACGAAAACAGAAAATTCCTGGAAGAACTGACAGAGAATCTTCTTGCTTTCGGACATAAGTTTCCGTCACCGGGCGGAGGCTCTTACTACTTAGGAGATGACGGTACTCCCTGGACAGACAGAAATCGCGAAACCTGGATCACCTCCCGTATGACACATGTTTACAGCATCGGTTCCTTCCTTGGACATGAGGGAAGCAAAGAACTGGCAGCAGCAGGGCTGAAAGGCTTAAAGGGCGAGCTTCACGATACTGTAAACGGCGGATGGTATGCAGGCCTTACGGCAGATAATGAGATCGTACCGAATAAGCAGTGCTATGCCCATGCGTTTGTGATTCTGGCAGCCTCTTCTGCAGTTCTTGCAGGCGTAGAGGGAGCGAAGGAATTGCTGGATGAGGCGCTTGCTTTATATGATGAGCGTTTCTGGAATGAAGAGGAAGGTCTTTCCTGCGATACCTGGAATACAGAGTTTACAGTTCTTGACAGCTACCGTGGGCTGAATGCAAATATGCACACAGTAGAAGCTTTCCTTGCAGCGGCAGATGTGACAGGAGATGAGAAGTACCGGGTAAGAGCAGGACGCATCATCGACAGAGTGCTTGTATGGAGTACAGAGAACAACTGGAGAATTCCGGAGCACTTCTCAAGCGACTGGGTTGCTGACCTGGACTGCAATAAGGATCGTCCGGCAGACCAGTTCAAGCCATACGGCGCAACTCCCGGACATGGAATCGAGTGGGCAAGACTGATTACTCAGTGGGCTCTTTCTACATATAGGGATGACAAAGAAGGGGCAGCGAAATATATCGAGGCTGCTGAGAATCTCTTTAACAGGGCTGTTTCAGATGCATGGAATGCAGACGGAAATCCGGGAATCGCCTATACGACGGACTGGGAAGGCAAGCCGGTAGTACATGACAGAATGCACTGGACTCTTGCAGAGGCGATCAACACCTCCTCCGTTCTCTACCATGTAACAAAGAACCAGAAATATGCAGAGGATTACGCAGAATTCATGGCATACCTGGACGATAAGGTGATCGATCATGTAAACGGCTCCTGGTTCCACCAGTTAGACGAAAACAATAACGTGATCGGTACGGTATGGCCGGGTAAATCCGACATTTACCATGCGTTACAGGCGACCTTGATCCCATATCATACACCGGAGGTATCCATTGCACTGGCAGTGAAAAACGGTCAGAAGATCTGATTGCGCAGATATTGGACAAAAATCCGGTTGAATCAGGGATTCGTTTGTGCTATAATTTTATACATGAAAAGAAATTTCTTCGGGGTTGGGTGACCGGACTGAGTATCAGAACCGGAATTCCCTACCGGCGGTTAAAGTCCGCGACCCGCTTCGGCGGCTGATCTGGTGAAACTCCAGAACCGACAGTAAAGTCTGGATGAGAGAAGAACACGCGATAAGATTCATACGTGCTCAAAGTCCCCGGAAGTATTTTTCCGGGGACTTTTTTTCGGGAAATTTCTTTTACAGAAAATTTTCTAAAAAGGAGAGACAAAAGTATGAGTGAACAGGTATTAAGAAACGGAAATGTAATGGCAAGAAGCCGCACAAGGAGCTTGACACAGATTGCCATGCTTGGCGCAGTTGCCGGAGTTTTAATGAATCTGGAGTTTCCTCTTCCATTTCTTGCGCCATCCTTCTATCAGCTTGATTTTTCCGAAATTCCGGTGCTTGTAGGTTCTTTTGCCATGGGACCGGTTGCGGGAGTTCTGATCGAGCTGGTGAAGATTCTGGTACATCTGGTGACAAAGGGAACTATGACGGCAGGAGTGGGAGATGTTGCAAACTTTCTTTTCGGCTGTGCATTTGTGGTACCGGCAGGACTGATCTACAGATTCCATGCAGTGAAAAGCAGGAAACACGCGGTCATTGGTATGGCAGTGGGAACTGTGCTCACCTCCATCCTTGCCTGCTTTGTAAATGCCTTCGTGCTTCTTCCGGCTTACGGAAAGGCTTTTGGAATGCCGATTGAAGCTTTTATTGAAATGGGAAGTGCGGTAAACAGTTCCGTAAACGGTCTGTTAAGCTTTGCAGCATTGATTATCATACCATTTAACTTATTCAAATACACGCTGACATCTTTGGTGGTATTCTTTATTTACAAGAAGATACGTGTTATTTTAAAAGGTGACTGACAGAGAACAGGATAAAAAGGAGCGCCGGTTTTTATAACCGTGCAGCTCCTTTTTTGCCGCTTTGATGCTTTACAATATTATTCTGATTTCTTATAATAACAATAACAATATTTTCAGGGAGGTATCATATGGGACAGATACACAGTGCAGAAAAACTCACAGACAACAGGTTTGTAAATCTATATAATATTAAAGCCACAAGTGTACATAATACTCCGGTTTCCTATTTTGTGGCATCCAGGGCAAAAAGCGTGGAATTTCTGAAACTGAATACAAGAAAGAATACGCCGGACGGTGTGATCATCTACAGCGTTTATGGGGAGAAGAAGGACAGAGTTGTCCTGATCCGCCAGTACCGTTATACCATCGGAGATTATATTTATGAATTTCCTGCCGGTCTTGTGGAGCCGGGAGAGGATTTTCATGAGGGAGCAGTTCGTGAAATGTATGAGGAAACAGGATTAAAGCTGGAGCCGCTGAAAGTGGAGGAGGCCTTTGAGAAGCCGTATTTCACCACAGTGGGACTGACAGACGAATCCTGCGCAACCGTTTACGGTTATGCAAGCGGTGAGATCAGTAAGGAGGCTCAGGAAGCCAGTGAAGAGATCGAGGTTGTCCTTGCTGACAAAGAAGAGGTAAAAAGAATCCTCAGAGAAGAGAAAGTGGCAATTATGTGCGCATACATGCTGATGCATTTCGTGAAGGATGAAGAACCCTTTGAATTTCTGGAATTAAAATAACCTGCGCGGAAAGGAAGTACGACTACTATGATGATCAGAAATAAGAAACTGGAGGAAAAGCTGCGTCAGATTCTGGAGCAGGCAGTTGAGGAAAACCTTGTGGCAGGAGGAAATCTCCTTGTCTGGGAGGATGGAAAGGAGCTTGTATATACCCAGGCCGGTCTTGCAGACAGGGAAAACAATAAAAAAATAAACAGAGATACAATTTTTCGCCTGTATTCCATGAGCAAGCCTGTGACAGCCGCTGCTGCCATGATTCTCATGGAGAGAGGAATGCTGGATCTGTATGAACCGGTCTCCAAATTTTTGCCTGAATATGCAGAAGTAAAGGTTGCAGCGGAAAACGGCCTGATTTCCCCACAGCGAGAGATGCTGGTGGGAGATCTGCTGAGTATGACATCGGGACTTGTTTATCCGGATGAGGCAACTGTTTCCGGAAAGACAACAGACCTTGTATATCAGGAGCTTGACAGACGTCTTTACAGTGAAAATCCGATGACAACAAGGGAACTGGCGAAAAATCTTGCAAATTGTCCTCTGGCTTTTACACCGGGCAGTTCCTGGCAGTACGGAACATCGGCAGATGTTCTTGCAGCAGTGATCGAGGTTATCTCTGAACGAAAGTTTTCCGAATTTCTGGATGAGGAAATCTTTATGCCTCTGGGAATGCGCGATACAGGGTTCTGGGTGCCGGAAGAAAAACAGGATCGTCTGGCAAAGACTTATGAGACAGTAGTCCTTCCGGACGGCAGGAAGGATATGATTCTCTATAAGGGGAATCATCTTGGAATCCGCAATGATATGATGCAGTCCCCGGCTTATGAGGCCGGAGGAGCCGGGCTGGTATCTACCCTTGATGATTATATGAAGTTTGCCGGAATGCTGCTGGGCGAGGGCTTTTTTGACGGTGTGAGGATCCTTCAGCCGGAAACGGTCCGCTATATGTGCAGCCGCGAGCTGATGCCTGCCCAGCAGGTGGCAATGGATGCCTGGATCGGTCTGGAAGGACACAGCTACGGGAATTTTATGCGTGTCTGCAAAGACCCGACAAAGTCAAAAATGCTTGTCCGCAGAGATGAATATGGCTGGGATGGCTGGCTTGGTATGTACTTCGCCAATTTCCCCAATGAAAAAATGACAATGCTCATAGGAACACAGAAAAAAGACGGAGGAACCTTTGCTCTTACAAGAAAGCTTCGAAACGCGATCCTGAGTGCCATTGAGTACGCGAAATAAACAGAGGAAAGGGAAAAAACATGAATAAACCTTATATTGCAGTCCCCATCGGCGACCCTTCCGGTGTGGGGCCGGAGATTGCGGTTATGGCTGCTGATGCAGAGGAAGTGCTGGAATGCTCCCGCTGTGTTTTTATCGGAGACAGAGCAGTTGTGGAAAATGCCGTCCGGATTACGGGAAGAGAGCTGAAATGTCATGTGATTCAGACACCTGAGCAGGGAGAGTTCCGAAAGGGAATCCTTAATCTGGTAGATCTTTGCAATATAGATCAGAAAAGCTTCGAATTCGGGAAAGTCAGCGGTATGTGCGGAAAAGCCGCTTTTGAATATATTGAAAAAAGTATTCAAATGGCAAATCAGGGGCTTGTGGATGCAGTGGCGACAACGCCGATCAACAAAGAAGCCCTCCGTGCCGGAGGAATTGACTTTATCGGCCATACGGAAATCTTTGGCGCCCTTACGGGAACGAAGGATCCTCTGACGATGTTTGAGACAAAGGGAATGCGGATTTTTTTCCTTACAAGGCATGTGTCTCTTCGCGAAATGCTGGAGCTGATAACGAAGGACAGAATTAAGGATTATGTGAAAAGATGTCTTGAGGCGCTGGAGAGACTTGGGATTAAAGAGGGCACTATGGCAATTGCCGGTTTGAATCCCCACTGCGGAGAACACGGTCTTTTCGGCTGGGAAGAGGTGAACGAGATCATCCCTGCAGTCGAAGAATTGAAAGCAGAGGGATATCCCGTAGAGGGACCCATTGGGGCAGATTCTGTTTTCCATCAGGCAGCTATGGGAAAATATAACAGCGTTTTGTCTCTGTATCACGATCAGGGGCATATCGCAGCCAAGACTCTGGATTTCGAAAAGACCATTGCCGTGACAAACGGAATGCCAATCCTGCGCACATCTGTTGACCATGGGACAGCCTTTGATATTGCGGGAAAAGGAAAGGCAAGTGCAGTGAGCATGATCGAGGCGATTCGCCTTGCTGCAAAATACGCGCCGTTTTTCCGTGTGAAGGAATTAGTGTAAAAGAGAATAGAAAGAAGCATACCGACAGCCTGTGTCAAGGCTGCCGGTATGTTTTTCCAGGAATCTTTATGAAAGTTAAAAGAGATTATAACATTCCGTCTTTGAGTACATTGTGGTCACGAAGGACTTTTCCGATGACGGTTTTGTCAACTTTTTTGAGGAAGGGTTTCAAAACGGCTGTCACAGGAGCAGGAAGATCCATTTCCAGAGGAGATTTGCCGTCCATCAGTTTTACAGAGCTGTCCAGAAGGTCGCGGATGTCATAAACACTTCCCCATACCTCCGGAACGCCGCGGTCTACGCCGAGAAGTCCATAAACTGCTTCCATTGCGGTACGGACAGAATATTCGGTTGTGAAAACAGTATCTCTTGGAGTCTCGGTAAACTGGCCAAGGAATGCGAAGTTTACGCATCCATCCGGAATTACATCCGGGCGGTCGCCTTTGGTACGAGGCATGAAGAAGGCGGTGATATAAGGCATCATAGTAGGAACGCAGACAGCGTGGTTATTTGCCAGGTCGTCGATCTTGTCAACCGGGACACCCATGTGATACAGCCATTCGGCGGTAATCTCTGCTCCTGTACATTCCTTCATCGGCTTTTTCACATAATCGCCTTTTTCATCGGTAAACAAACCGTAAATCCAGACACAGATTTCTTCTTTTTTCTGATCTTTAAACTGTCCCTGACGATTGATCGTCCAGCTTAACAGCCAAGAGGAATCCTGACAGCTTACAATGCCGCCGGTAACAACGCGCCCGCTTCTTGGGTCACGCTTACAGATACCCTCGATATAGGAAATGATGGTATCGTCAGATGTGGTGACAGTTGCAGATTCCCAGTTTGTCTTTTGAATGTTGCTGCAGAATTTCTCCGGATGACCGAAGGAAGAATCCTGTCTTGCAATGTTTTTCCAAAGCTCCCAGCATCCGCTGGTGCGAACCTCCGCATCGCCGGCCGGTGCATGGTTCTGGTCGCCGTAGATAGTGCCTTCTGTACAGCTTCCGTTTGTGACGAATACAAGATCGTTTTCTGTTAAAGAAATTTCCTGTCTTTCGCCGTTTACAACGCAGTCAATAGAGGCTGCGATTTTTTTATTTCCCTTAAATGTAAAGAGAACATTTGTAACCTGAGTATTAAACTGGAAATGTACGCCTGCGTCTTCCAGGTATTTCTTCATAGGAAGGATCAGAGAATCGTACTGGTTATATTTGGTGAATTTCAGTGCTGAAAAATCAGGAAGTCCTCCGATATGGTGGATGAACCGCTGGAAATAAAGCTTCATCTCCAGAGCGCTGTGCCAGTTTTCGAAGGCAAACATGGTTCTCCAGTACAGCCAGAAGGTAGAGTCAAAAACTTCTTCATCGAAGAAATCTTCGATAGTTTTGTCGTATAAGTCTTCGTCTCTTGTGAGGAAGAGCTTCATGATTTCCATGCAGCCTTTCTGACTGAGATTAAATTTACCGTCTGTATGGGCATCCTGTCCGCGGTTTTTGGTTGCGCGGCATAAGGAATAGTTAGGGTCGTGCTTGTTCAGCCAGTAATACTCGTCAAGAACGGATACTCCCGGAGTTTCCAGAGAGGGGATGCTGCGGAAAAGATCCCAGAGACATTCGAAATGGTCTTCCATTTCACGGCCGCCTCTCATGACATAGCCTCTGGTGGAGTCATAAATACCGTCGCATGCGCCGCCGGCGATATCCATAGCTTCGAGAATGTGAATGTGATCGCCTTTCATCTGACCATCACGTACAAGAAAACATGCGGCTGCCAAAGCTGCCAGACCACTTCCTACGATATAGGCGGATTTTTCGTCAACACCTGCCGGTTTTTCCGGATGTGCGAAGGCTTCGTAGTTTCCGTTGCTGTAGTAGATTCCCTTGCTGTTTTTGGCATTTTTGCCGCGTTCTGTATTGCGGAAATGATTGACTGGCTTCGGAGCTTCTGCTTTTTCTTCTTTTTTCATGCTGTTCAGTGCGTAGACACCAGCACCAAGAGCTGCGGCTGCAGCGCCTGCTTTTAAGAATTTCTTATTCATAATAATCCACCTTTCTTATATTTTTGACTGTGCTTTGTACAACAATAAAGTTCATGATACTTTCCAGACATAAATTTACACCGATCAGGCGGACAAAAAATCCGGCTCCTTCCCAAGGTCTGGCCAGCAGAAGTACGCCGACAACTGCTCCGACTAAGGCTGTAAGCAAAATCAGCCACCAGATTCGGATACCGAATTTTTGGGCATCAAGGGCGGTCTGGATTTTCAGGGCTGATTCCACAAGGATAAATAATGCAGTACAGTATGTGATGATCTCAGCCATGTGTTCCGTCCGAAGTACGAGGACCAGTCCGATGATGCAGGAAGTGATTCCCATTGCGAGGTCAAATTGAAATGCAAGCTGAAAGAGATCTTTGGAAAAATATCCCATCAGCTTTACGATACCATAGAGGATGAGCAGCACTCCGCACAGGACGCATAAAATGCAGAGTGCGGTCTGTGGTCTGAAAATGAGGAAGATTCCAAGACACAGCAGACATAAGGATAATATATTATAAGCAATTTTGATGTTTTTTATTGACTTCATCAATCCGTCACTTCCTTCCGTTTCCTGATAGTGCTATCCTAGCATGGAAAAAACAGATTGGATATGGACAAAAAAAGCGCAGTATCCGAAATTCAGACACTGCGGGACTTTTGTCTGTATAAAGCTGTATGAAGGGGGGAATCAGATGCGGGTACGTTCGCAATCCAGGATCATATCCTGAATGGTTGCCTCAAAGGAATCTGACAGTTTTTTCAGAAAGTATTCTCTGTAGGGAGGCATCTTATCGTGAATCCAGTTCATCGTATTGCCAATGATGGCGTAACTGTAGAAGTGTGTGATATAGAGGATATCGTCTTCTGTAACGGAATGGCCTTCTGCGGCTTTTTTTACAAAGCGGCTAACGAAAGCAAAGGTGACTTCTTTCAGATAGTGTTCCAGAAGTTCCTTCCTGCTGGAATTATAAAGATGAATGATAGCCTGACGGTAGCTGAGCACAATGGATGCAGTCCGTATGAACTCTTCGTAAAAGCCGGAGTCTTCGCAACTGTCTGCAAGAACGTGTTCTGCTTCCTCCTTGAAAAGCTGTTCGAGAAGATCATAGATATCCGCGTAATAATAGTAAAAGGTATTGCGGTTGATGCCGCAGGTTTCTACGATATCTTTTACAGTAATTTTATCCAGGGTCTTCTGATTCAGAAGCTCCAGAAAGGTTGATTTAATTGCTCTTTTTGTAAAAGCAGACATGGAAGCGCCACTCCTTTCGTCGAAATTTTTATAGTAAGAGAGTAGCAGAGACGGAAGGAAATGTCAAATGGGTTCCGGTGAATTTTGTATGATTCCGTCAGACAGTGGGAGCCGTTTTTTTCAGTAAAGGAATCTTCGATCGGAATAGAGAGGATAAAAAACTGAAATAATGCTCTAAATACAAAAATATTTACACCATCATAAGTAAAAAGAAAATTATACTAAGTATAAAGAAGATAATATAGGATTCATCGGTAACAAATACGAAATACAATGAAGCAGGATAGATATATTTTTAACACGAGTAAGAATGGAGATAAATATTATGAAGGGCTTTTTTAGTGTAGACGGAACTTTTTTTTCCGTAACAAGTAAGATTGTGGATATGGCGCTGCTTACCATATTGTGGCTGGCAGGATGTATTCCGATAGTGACGATCCTCACATCTACGTCAAGCCTGTATCAGGCAACTGTGAAATGCATACGTTATGACAGAGGAAAGCCATATCAGGAATTTCTGGATGCGTACAGGAAAAATCTCAAACAAGGTGTTGGACTTACGCTTTTATACGGAGGGCTCGGCGCTGTGATCGGATACGCGGATTATTATATTTTCTGCCTGATGGAAAGCCGCACCAACGCTGCATTTATGGCAGCTGTGTTTATGCTTATCGCCACGTTTGTCTATCTGGCAAATGTTGTTTGGATCATACCGGTATTTTCCCGGTTTTCCAATACTTTTGGAAAAATCCTTCAGTTAAATTTTGTGGCGTCCATTCACTTTGTGATACGAAGCATCCTTATGATCGGAATTGTTGTGATCGCAGTTATGCTGATCCTTTCCTACATACCTCTGCTGATCCTGTTTCCGTCTCTGACACTGTTGGTTCTGTCGTATCTTTCAGAGCCGGGGCTTCACCGGTATATGCCAAAGCAGGAGGAGGACAACGGAGACTGGAGATACGGATATAAGTAAAAAAATAAAAAACTAAAAAAAATACACCCGGTACTAAAAATATACCCCCTCAATAAAACCTATTGATTTTATAATAAAGTCAGTAAGAAAACAGGAGGAGATTTGCTATGAAAAGTTTTTATTCAAAAAAAGCAAAGCTGGTATTTTTATTACCGGGATTTATTTTGTTTACATTATTTGTAATCTATTCGATTATTCCGTGTTTTATCATGAGTCTGCAGAACCACAACGGAGCGGCATCCATGGGATGGGTTGGCTTTCAGAACTATGTGACCACTTTAAAATCACCGGCATTCTGGCAGGCGCATAAGAATACATACCTGCTTTTGGGAATGGAACTTTTGATCGGTATTCCGCTGTCATTGCTTCTGGCCCTGATGCTGGAGCGCGCAGGAAAATTTGCAAAAGCAATCTATCGTTTTGCTGCATTATTCCCGATCGTGTTATCCGTTACCGTTGTTGGTAAATTCTTTGTATTAGGTATTTTTGACACAAGAGTGGGACTTTTAAACTCCTTCTTAAATGCAGTAGGACTGGAAGAACTGACGAAATCATGGCTTACAAATCCCGATACCGTTATGATCTGTATCGCCATCGCTTACATCTGGCAGTTTTTAGGCATGAATTCCCTGCTGTTTTACACAGGAATCCGTTCTATTCCGGGAGAATTCTACGAGGCAGCACTTATTGACGGCGCCGGATTTTTAAAAGCAAGCTTACATATTACCATTCCGCTGCTTCAGGATGTGTTTAAATATGTACTGATCGGTGCGACCATCGGTACTCTTGGTATGTACTCACAGGTAGAGATCATGACAAAGGGTGGTCCCGGAAGGGCTTCCCGAACCGTTATCTATGAGATGTACTATCAGGCATTTGAGACAAGCAGATTCGGATACGGCTGTGCGATTGCCCTTTTGTTCCTGTTAGAGTGTGTATTCTGGGCATTTATCATCAATAAATACGTTGCACGGGAACCGATTGAATATTAAGGAGGTGGAAGCAATGAAAAAGAAGATGGGAATGAAATTTGGCCGCGGGGTCAGAGATGCGATATTGATTATTTTCGCAATTATGTTTTTGCTTCCGCTTTACTGGATGCTTACTTTGTCCGTGAAAAGCGCGCAGCAGGCAGCCGGAGATCCCTGGGGAATGCCGACAAGCATCCATATGGAAAACTTCCCGGCAGCATGGGAGAGAATTGATATTCCGGTTCTGTTAAAAAATAGTTTTATTTATACGGCAGGCGCTCTGGTGATCTGTCTTGCAGTCAGCGTCATGATCGCCTACGCTATCACAAGAATGAGAATGAAACACGCAAGCGCAGTGAGAATGTATTTCACACTCGGTATGCTGATTCCGGTATCTGTACTGATGATCCCTGTTTATCGTCTTGTTATGACGCTGGGAATCAAGGGAACCTACTGGTCTTTAATCCTTCCCTACGCAGCCTTTTCCATGGCAAGCGCCATTCTGATGATCTGCGCGTTCTTCAGGAGTATTCCCATCGAGATGGAGGAAGCGGCAGCTATCGACGGATGTAATGTTTACAGAACTTTTATCAGCATTATGGTTCCTATGGTAAAACCTGCACTTGCTACACAGGGAATGATGATGTTCATCAACAACTGGAACGAATATGCGCTGGCAAATATCCTGGCTATGGGAAAAGATATGAGAACAATTCCTCTTGCCCTGAACCTGTTCTTCGGACAGTTTGACCTTACAAACTGGGGAGAGGTAGGAGCTGCGGTTACGATCACTTCCCTTCCGGTTATTATCGTGTTTATTTTCTGTAATAAACAGATTGAAGAAGCAATGGTTGGTTCTTCCGGATTGAAATAAAATTGACAGCTGTACATATGGAGAGATATTATAATCTGTATGTACAGTTGTATTTTTTTACAATAAAAATATAGGAAAGAACTGCCGGGGGATAAAGATGAGGGTGAAAAGACAGGTGAAATTACGAGACAGGATTTTGGTGACAACCATTCTTATTACAGCGATCATTGTGCTGGCTTTTGGTGCAGTTTCCGGGGCGCGGTTTCAGGAACTTCTCGCGGAGCGTATGGTGGAGGACTATCAGGAGACGATGAATGCGACGCAGAAAAATGTGGAAACTCTGATCAATTACATGCAGGATTTTTCCAAGTATATGGCTCTTGATAAGAGGGTGGAAGATACCATCGCCAAATATCAGTCTATGACAGAAGAAAACAGGGCGAGAAGCCAGCTTGCCATTAAGGAAGAATGGGATGGGATCAGCAATAAATTAATTTATTCCACATCCATGATCTACAGTCTGGAAATCTATTCGGAAAATCAGAGAATTTACAGCTATTATGACGATCCCATGGCAACAAACAGCAAAAATATTCCGGAAAAGGTTCTGGATCAGGCACTAAACCAGAGTTCTCCGGTGTGGACAGATCTGCTGACTCTGAAACAGTACCGTTCTTACAAAAAGAAACCGGAATATGGATTTGCAGTCGTAAAATCCGTGAGAAATGAATTTGGGGTGAGAAACGGAGTGATTGCTGTTTTTGTAAGGGAATCCAGTTTCTCAGATATATTGGAGACAAGCGAGGATACACAAAAGAGTAGAACGTACCTTGTAAATGAAAATAATACCATTGTGTCTTCTATGAACAATAAGGAACTGTATCGGAATGCCGGGAAGGTACTGGGACTTTCAGATGCGGAATACAGGACCTGCCTTGAAAAAGGTTCTCTTTTGAAGGAAGAAAGAGGAAAGATTCCACTGCTTTATGTTGCCCGGGAAATCGGAGAAAAGGGTGTGAAACTGATCTGTGAGGTCTCTATGGAGGAACTGAGCATTCAGCAAAGAGAACTTCGCGTGTTTATAGGAATAGCTTTGCTTCTTGGCGTGGTTCTTGCTTTTATAAGTGCCTGGTATGTGTCAAATAAGATCACGAAGCCGCTGGGTGAGCTGATGGAGATTATGAAGCGGATCCAGACAGATGAAAAGAGCAGCCATCTCAGGTTCCCGGAAGGGAATACAGGAGAAATCGGGATTCTGGGATATCGGTTTAACGCACTGATGGACGAGCTGGACGCCTCCATGCAGCAGATTTATGAGGAACAAAGACAGCGCCGGCATAATGAGGTACGGCTTTTGCAGGCGCAGATCGTACCCCACTTTTTGTATAACACTATGGGGATTATCGCATCCTTTATCCGCCTGGGAATGACGGATAAGGCGCTGACAACTATCCAGAATCTGGTAAGCTTTTACCGTTTGTCTCTTTCCTCCGGAAGAGAGATTATTTCCCTAAAGGAGGAGGTAGAGCTGACTCGTAATTATATGGATCTGCAGCAGCTTCGCTATATTGAATACATGGAGTACAGCATTGAGTGCGAGAAAGAAGCGGAAAATATCTGGGTTCCAAAGCTTACCATCCAGCCTTTGATGGAGAACGTCCTTCATCACGGATTGAAGCCGGGAGCAGAAAAATGCCGGATTCAGACAAACGTTACCCTGGAAGGGGACTATGTGCGGATTTCGGTGTATGATAATGGAAGAGGAATCGAGGCAAAGCGCTTAAACCAGTTAAGGCAAAGCCTGAAGGAAGGAAAGAGTATCACGAAATCCTTTGGTGTTTTTAATGTAAACCAGAGACTGCATCTCTTATATGGAGAAAAGTATCATATGGAGATAGAAAGCAAGGAGGGGGAATATACACAGTTTATACTTTTTATTCCCACAGAAAAAGAAAACGGGGGAGAAACCTATGTATAAAGTATTATTGGTGGACGATGAATATTTCCCAAGAGAAGCCCTAAAAATGATGATTCCCTGGGAACAATACGGATGTATGATCTGTGGGGAGGCAAAGAACGGCACAGACGGAATAGAAAAGGCAAAAGAACTGGAGCCGGATATTATCCTGACAGACATCAATATGCCGTTTATGGACGGGCTTGATATGATCAGAGAGCTTCAAGGCATCATGCCGGAGAGTCTTTTTTCCATTATCACAGGATATAGTGAATTTGAATATGCCAAAAGGGGCATTGAACTGGGCGTGGAGGATTTTATTCTGAAACCTATTGACGATCAGGAACTGATTAAAACCATCCGACACATGACAGAAACCCTTGATAAGCGTAAGGAGAAGGAAAGAGAAATCAGGAGACTGAAATTCTGGGCAGATAAAAACAGGGAAGAGAACAGGAAGAATTTTATGGAGATGCTTCTGCTGGGAAACGGAGAGATTTCCAGGCAGGGGTTTGTCTGTGAGTGTGAGCATCTTGGCCTGCCTCTTCACAGGGAGGGTGGATACATGGTCTGCTGCCTGAAAATAAATTCCAGAACTTATGTAAATATTGCTCAAAAGGAATGGGAGCAGCAGGTGAAGGAAGCCATGGGGAAGGATGGAGAGAACTGGATTTTTACTGTTTATTACCAGGGAAAAGGAAATCTGTATATTGTGTTTTGCGGGCTTCCGGATGTGGATTGGCTCCAGATGGAGATCAGTTCTCTGCTCCAGAAAATCCAGGCAGCATTTATGAATCAATGGGTCTGCACCGTGCTGGCAGGAGTGGGGAACTACTGTGACAGATATGACAAAATTCCGGAATCCAGGAAGATTGCGGAAGAATCTGTAAAGGAGATCACGGTTTCGAAGCTTATTGAGGAAATGATGCGGTATGTACATGAAAATTATGCAGATCCCGAGCTTTCCCTGAAGGGAATCGCAGAAAATCTTTTTGTAAATTATTCATATCTGAGCGCCCAGTTTAAAAAGGAGACAGGAATGTCGGCCAGCCAGTACATATCCAGATTCCGTATGACAAAGGCGGCAGACGAATTTCGCAGCGGGAAGGACAATATGATAAAAATTGCCGGAATGGTAGGCTATACAGACATCAAATATTTTTACCGCTGCTTTAAAAAGGAGTTTGGAATTACTCCTCATCAATATCTGGATGTGTTGAAAAAATCGCAGGACAGTGGTGAAATATTGTAAGAGAGAAAGAGATTATCAGAAAAACCAAAAATATTTCCCCCCGGTGCTAAAATTATACCCCCTAAAAGAAACCAGGCGAGAATATAATGGAATCATCAAATAACGACCTAGTAAATAACCTAAGGAGGTACGGAAATGAAAACGAAAAAAATGTTAAGCCTTGTTTTGGCAGGCTCTATGGTATTTGGTCTGACAGCCGGCGCAACAACTGTAGCGGCAAAGGGAAAAGATGATGAGAACAAAGTAACGATCTTATGGCCGGAATCAGATTCTACACAGGTAGACGTTATGGAAAACTACATTCAGCCTGCTCTTGCAGAAAACTTTCCGGATGTAGAATTTGAGTACATCACCATGTCGAGTTCTTCAAGCGATACTCCGATCAAAACAATGAGTGCATCCGGCGACCTTCCGGACATTTATTTTACAGCAGGCGGAGATATTGATGCGATTTTAGGCGCAGGAGATGCTCTTGACCTGAGCGAATATGTGGAAAAAGACGGATGGGTAGAGGCAAATTACAATGATCCGGATCTTCTTTATAACGGGGATGCTATCTATTTCCTGACAGCAGGACAGAATGCTTATTATTCACCGGTTTTCTATTACAACAAAGCTCTTTTTGAGGAAAACGGCGTAGAGGAACCAACAAACATGGACGAATTTGTGGCTGCCTGTCAGAAATTTGTAGACGCGGGAATCACACCGATCACAACCGCACAGTGGACGTCTTCTTATTCTTTAATTGATGGAATTCTTTCCAGTGCAGCACCAGAAGCTTTCAAAGATCTGAATGCGCGCAAATGTGACTGGACAGATGACCGCATTAAAGAAGCTTTATTTTATTTTGACGAATTAAAGAAAATGGGAGCTTTCGCACCTGACACTGTAAACAAAGACGATGCAACTGCATATTCAGAATTCCAGGCAGGAGATACTGCAATGCTTCTTACTTATTCCTGGTTTAACGGAGATATTGTAGAGGATAAATTAGGATTTGAAGCAGGTACCTTTAGTTTCCCGAACACAGGCGATGATTACATCCAGCTTATCTTTGAGCCGAGAAAAGGAAACGGCGGCGGATATACAGTAAATGCAAATTCCGAAAATCCGGAATTACTTGCTGAGATTATGAAAGTCATGGTAAAAGCAGAGTCCGAACGCCACAATGCAAACGGTGTCAACACAAACTTTATCGTAGAAAAACCGGCAGAGCCTGCAAATGAACTGGAATCCGAGAGATTTGCAGATTATGATAGAGCTGCAGAAAAAATCAGCGTTATGGAGCAGGGACAGATGGACAGCGTTACAATCGCAGAGTTTACAACCTTATACAATATGCTCCTTTCCGATGATGAAGGATATTTATCCGAGAACTTCATCGAAGAATTCCAGCCAATCTGGGAAGCAAATACTTACGGACCAACCGAATAATAGTTACCCGGGTTAAAAAACAAAAATCATCTAGAAAATCCTAATAAAATGAAATAGAAAGAGCCGCCGCAAAACGGAATAAAAAGATGCGGCGGCTCTTTCTGTATGGAGGAGAATTATGAACAGCAGGGAACGTGTTATGGCAGCTATCCGCCATGAAAAGGTTGACAGGATTCCTATGTTTATGGACTGTACAACCACAGATGTGACAGAGGCAGTGATAAAAGCTGCCGGTTGTCAGTCTGAGGAAGAAATGAATCAGAAGCTTCATGTCGATTGCCGATGGTGCAACTGTATGGATGATTTCTGTGCGGTAAATGTGTATGAAAAGGGAACCTTTGTAGATATGTGGGGAATTGAAAAATCTGTTTACGGAGGAATTCCCGTGTCACATCCTCTTGCAGATGCGGAAACAAAGGAGGATATTGACA
>DXXQ01000021.1 GCA_019416265.1 Clostridiales bacterium
CTGCATACGCATGGGCGTATATAACGTAAAGGCCTGATATAAAAGCAGATACAGCGGGATGATAAAGACAAGCCAAATCATATATTGCTCAAAGCTTCGCGCCCTGACTGCAGTGCCGGAAAACGGACCTACAAATCGCATCAGCCAGGCCAGAAGATAGGATACCCCTACCGCTGCCGCGTCAACGAGCATATTTACCGGACTGAAATTTTTCTCATTGTCCACTAACAAGTTTTTTCACCTCGTTTTTTCATTACCTCATTTTTTCATAGCCTCTATATTATAATAGATATTCTGCAAAATCAACCAATCTCTGCCGGAATTTATAATTTTTTTATGAAAATACGGTTTTATCCCCGGAAACGCCGCAGGATATTTACCCAAAGTTCCCACTGAATCCGGCAGTATGACGGGAAATGAGAGAAACTGAAGGGTACCTTCCGCCCCTTGCGGCTGATCTGAAAGCCATTTTTGATTCCCGCCGCATACTCCCTGCCAAGTCCTTTGCATGCGAAAAACAAAAGCTTGATTCCGAAGCCCGCAAGGAGAAAGGGAAGATTCAGAACAATTTGTACTAAAGGCATATTTTTGTAGATCAGATACACATTGTTTCTGGAAGAATATCTTGTTTTAAACTGATTATAACGGGAACCGCTGGTTCCGCTCCCCACATGATATACCACGGCTTTCGGCGCATACCAGTTCTCATATCCGTAGATTCTGGCTCTGTATCCGATATCGAGATCTTCCAGATATGCGAAGTGCTCTTCATCAAAATAACCGATTTTATCCAGAAGCTTTTTTCTGTAAATGGCGGCTCCGGCACAGCAGGCAAAGACTTTCTCCTCTTTTTCAAAGGAGTGAATGTCTCTGCCCTTTCCTCTTGCGTAAGCCCAGCCAAGAGCACAGTAATAATTTCCCGCATCATCAAGCTTGTCCCTATCATAAAACTGGATCATTTTCCCACTGCAGGAAAAAGCCTTTTTATGCCTCCTGATCGCGCTGACCATTTCCTCCAGGAAATCTCTTTCCGCCTCAATATCATTGTTTAAAAGCAGCACATAGCGGGAGCGCGAAGCCTTTATCCCCTCGTTCACCGCTTTGCAGAACCCGAAATTCTCCGGAAGCTCTATTAAATGTACCCATGGATAATATTCTGACACGAACGCACAGCTTCCGTCGTCAGAGCCGTTATCCACAAGAATTACCTCAAAATCTGTTATTGTCTGCTGTTCCAGACTGGCCAGCACACCGTCCAGATATGCCATTCCGTTGTAATTAGGAATTATGACCGATACTTCCTGCATGTTGTCCTCCTAGTGTCCTCTGTCCCATTCCAGGAAGAGGCTTCAGTGAATAATTCCATTTCGTAAGGGAAAGATTCTTATTATAATAGGGATCTCCATTCTTCAGAATATCGATCCAGTGGCATCTCATATACTCAATTTCTGTCTGGAAGCGCTGAACCTTTTCTTTACTGTCCTCCGCCCCCCTTGTTTTCGATTCCATATGGTAAAGCTGCGCATAGGGATCGTACACAATGAGATAGCCTTCTCTTCTTACCTTCAGGCATAAATCCACATCATTAAATGCCACGGTAAGCTCTTCGGAAAAACCTCCCGCCCTGTCAAAGGCCTCCCTTTTCATCATCATACAGGCAGCTGTGACAGCGCTCATATCCTGAAGGATCGACGCTTTATGGAGATAGCCTGTGCGGTCTGCCGGCATATCCACAAACATGTGGCCTGCGATTCCGCCCATACCGACCACACAGCCCGCATGCTGGATGGTATGGTCCGGGTAGATCAGCTTCGCACCTGCAGCTCCCACCTCCGGACGCTGACATACGCTTAAAAGCTCCTCTATCCAGTCCCGGGTAATGGCTTTTACGTCATTGTTGAGGAATAACAGATACTCCCCTTTTGCATGGGATGCCGCATAATTGTTGATCGCAGCATAATTGAATTCTTTTTTCCAGCGCAGAAGCCTGATGTCCTTCTCCCTGGAAAGTTCTTTGTAATACCGGAAAATTTCCTCTGTGACACTGTTATTTTCCACAATTAGTATCTCATAATTTCTGTACTCTGATTCCCTTATGGATTTCAGACAGGTTTCCAGAGTCTCTTTTTCGTCCTTATTGGGAATGATGATGGAAATCAGCGGCTCTCCCTGCACCGGATATTTCACACGGTAAAATCCCAGGTCAGGCGTATGGCTTACCACACCCTTTGTCCCCGTCCTCTCCAGATGAGCCTCGATCGCCCGTTTGCCCGCGTCAAAGGCGTACATTTTGCTTGCCGGATTATCCGCTGTGGAAGCCTTATGGGTTCTCCAGTGGTAAAGGATCTCCGGAACATGAACGATCTCCCTTGCCTTCTCCACGCAGCGGAAAATAAAATCGTAATCCTGGGCGCCGTCAAATTCCTTTCGGAAGCCTCCGACCTGGTGGATCACGCTTTTTCGTGCAAGGAAAAAATGACAGATATAATTGTTGGAGCGCAAAAGATCCAGACTGAAATCCGGTTTCAGATGCGGCTGGAAGTGTTCGTCCAGCTCTGTGGTCACCTTGTCCTCATCTGTATAAACTGCATCTGCACAGGGATGCTTCTCCAGAGCAAGTGCAACTTCGTAGAGGGCATTGGGAGCAAGAAGATCATCGTGATCCAGAAGTCCCACAAATTCTCCCCCTGCCATTTCAAGAACAGCGTTGGTATTTCCGGCAATTCCCATATTTTCCTTCAGGTTCCGGAAACGGATGCGGCTGTCCTTTGCAGCATATTCTGCAAGAACCCTCTGCATTTCTTCCTCATCCGGGCTTGCATTTACAATACAAAGCTCCCAGTTTGGGTAGGTCTGGGCAAGGAGGGAATCCATCATCTGTTTCAGAAACAGGATCGGGGTTTTGTAGGCAGGCACCACCACGCTGATAAGGGGAGCCTCCCTGAATTTCCTTTTCCTCTGCTGTTCCAGGACAGAGTCATCGGGAACATAAGCCTCATACCACGGCCCGTAAGGAACCTCCTCCGGCTCAAAACGCTCATGAAGTCTGATCCAGAATTCCTTCGGCCCGTAATGCTTCAGATAACGGAACCCTTTTTTTATTGTATACGGAGAAAGCTTCTTAAAAACCTTTCCCCACTGTATTCCACCGCCTGACGACTGCTTTTCACTCATAAATCGCACCTCTGATATATTTTCGTGTTACTGTTCACTCCGTTCACAGCAACGAGCCAAAATTCATTCCAGATTGCCTGCGGCAATGGAATTTCGGCTTGTATGTCTCGGGATTTTGGCATATATATGCCAAAACACCTCGCGGGAT
>DXXQ01000210.1 GCA_019416265.1 Clostridiales bacterium
GTATATCAAGGAGAGAGGGTATGCGATTTATCCGGGAAAGGTTACGGATGCAGACACGTTTCGTATCGGAAACATAGGTGAGATTTATTTAGAGGATATTGATAAGGTATGCAGCATTTTTGAAGAATATTTTAAGACACATTGTTAAGAGTTAAATGGAGGCTTATCATGGAGAGAAAGATTGAAGCGGTTATTTTTGACTGGGCCGGAACAACTGTAGATTTTGGCTGCTTTGCGCCGGTGCAGGCATTTATCAGTGCATTTGAAGAATTTGGTATTACTCCGACGGTGGAGGAGGTCCGTAAACCTATGGGAATGTTAAAGCGTGATCATATCAAAACAATGATGAACATGGAACGAATTCATCAGGAGTGGAAACGAATTCATGGAAGGGATTTTACTGAAGAAGATGTGGATCAGGTATATGAGGTAAGTGAACGAAGCATTTTGAAAATTTTAGATGGTTATGCAGCTCCAAAGCCTTATGTATTGGAGAGTGTAAAGCGTTTACGTGAAATGGGGATTAAAATCGGTTCCACAACAGGATATACAGATGAAATGATGGCGATTGTTGTGCCAAAGGCAAAAGAACTGGGATATGCGCCGGATTGCTGGTTTTCTCCGAATTCTGTTGAAAATATGGGAAGACCTTATCCGTATATGATTTTTAAAAATCTGCAGGAGCTTAGGGTATCTTCCGTGAAAAATGTATGGAAGGTCGGAGATACGGTTTCCGATATTAAAGAGGGCATTGCGGCCGGAGTTATCACAGTAGGCGTGATAGAGGGAAGCTCTGTTATGGCTCTTAGTGAGGAGCAGTATAATGCGCTTTCAGACGAGGAGAAGAAGACGGAATGCGAAAAAGTACGTAAGATTTATGAAAATGCCGGAGCAGATTATGTGATACAGAATATGTCGGAATTGCTGAATCTGGTGGAAAAATTATCATAAGTATCTGGTATGGGGACAGGTAAAAAAAATCGCTCAATAACTGAGAAAATATTGGAAAAATCCCGTAACTGTGATAAAATATATGATATGTATTTAGAAAAAGTCCCAAGGTCGAAGCCGGGAAGGACGAACATCCAGAAAACAGGAGGTCAGATAAAATGAGAGTAGAATTTGATAAAGCGCTGGAAACAGGGAACGAGATGATCGATTCACAGCACAAAGAGCTGATCAGCAGAATCGACCAGCTTCTTCAGAGCTGCCAGGAAGGAAACGGACAGATAAAGGCAATCAAAATGCTGGATTATCTTCTGGACTACACAGAGTTCCACTTTGACGCAGAAGAGAAGCTTCAGGAAGAGATTGGTTTCCCTGCAGTGAATGAGCATAAGGCAAAACATGCAGAGTTCAAAAACGCAGTAAAAGAGCTTCAGGAAATGCTGGAAGAAGAGGAAGGCCCTACAGAGGCTTTTGTAGCACAGGTTCAGAAAAACGTAGTAGACTGGCTTTTCGACCATATTAAAATATTCGACCGCGCAGTAGCAGAATACAAAGGCTGATCAAAGCACGGGAAATTTCATACAGCAAAAAACTTACATGCCGTCCGGTAGTATGCCGGACGGTTTTTTTCAAGAAAATAAGATTGGGGAAAGAAAAGGTTTACACTTATGAGTGATTCATCAAAAACAAAAAAAACGCAATTTGCGGCGGATACCTCCAGCCGCAGTATCAAAGACTGGGTGAAAGCTTTGGCAGTTCTTCTTGTGGGGCTGACAGTGGCACATCTGGGAGTGACAATGTTTCTGCTGTCTGAGCTTGGAACAGATACCTTCACCGTATTTATCCAGGGACTTGCGAAACAGTTTGGGCTTACAGTCGGAACGGTGCATGTGATCGTTCTTTGCATCCTTATGGTGGTAATGGCTTTGACCACAAAGGGTTACATAAAACCGGGAACAGTAGTCTGCGCCTTCTGCGGCGGTCCCATCATTGATCTCTTTACATGGATGCTTGGGGATTATATCAATGGAGCGTCTTCCATGGCAGTTCGCGGAATCAGTATGGTAGCGGGCTGCGTGATCCTGGCAGCAGGAATGTCTATTGTAATCAACAGCAATGCGGGAACAGGCCCCAATGATCTGGTTGCGATCATTTTGTCAGATAAGATTGCATCTGTGGAATTTCGCTGGGTTCGTGTGGCGTGTGACGTATTCTTTGTAGGACTTGGCTTCCTGCTTGGAGGTACTGTAGGAATCGGAACGATTGTAGCAGTCTTCCTTACAGGACCGCTGGTTCAATTCTGGCTGCCGAAGACGAAAGGAATGATCGGCGCTGTTTTGAAAGAAAATTAAGAAAATATAAGAAATAAAGATGCCGTTTGAAGCTTATAAACCGACTTCCCAAACGCCGGACTTTCATGTCAGACGTTCGGGGTACGGTTTGCTTCAGACGGCGTTTTGCGTTATTTTATAAGAAAGTGTACATTTCTCTTTTTTCGGGGAATTAGGCAGGGCTATTTCTCCTGAATACAGATGTATTTCCTGCGTATGTTATATTACAATAAAGCCATAAAAGCAAACAAAGTCCGAATCAGCGGAGTTTTTTCTTTTCCTCGTTGAGAAGGGCGATGTTGATGTTATTTTCACTGGCGGTCTTGTCTACCCATAGATTCAGGGCATCGACAGCAAGGGAAATTTCATCAAGCTTTGAACTGATGAATGCGAAATCGGGAATCTCATCGTCAGAAATTTTTCCGTCCCGGGCAATCTGAATCAGACGGCTGGTAAGAGGGTTGATTTCATTTAAGCTGGCGATGGTTTCCAGAATGATATTGGAAAGCTCAGAAAGCTCGACTTCCGGTACATAGCGGTCGCCGATCTCACATCGGTGAGAACAGTAATAATTGCAAAGCTCCGGCTGTTTGTAGCAGTCAGCCATTTGAACAACATCATATGGAGTGGGTTCCTGAAGACCGTACTCGATTTTTTCGATGCGGGCAGCAGAGACGCCGTCCATAAGGTCACTGGCTTTTTCCCGGGAAAGTCCCTGACTTTCTCTGCAAATCTGATAGATGGTTTTATCTTCTCTGGTTGATTGTCTTCCCATGGTAATTCGTTCTCCTTTTCCCTCACCGCAAAGGAGGAATAACCGAAAAAAGGAATCCTCGCAGACGGTGCTGTTTCTACTGTTTATTATACTGGAATCAGGGAAAGTAAGCAAGACGGAGGGTGAAAATATGAATGCAGGAGAACGGATACGGGCAGTAAGGATGATTGAAAAAATGGAAAAAAATGCGGGCTACTCTGAGAAACTGGGGATAAAGAATGTTTCCGTATATCACGGGTGTGGAAAAGAAAAGAACAGAAAAACTATTTTATGAAAGAAAGAGGAAGAAGATATGATGACATTGTTGTTTATGATTCTCATGGTTTGGATTTTTGGCAAACTGATCGGCGTCGCTTTTAAAGCTGCCTGGGGAATTTCCAAGGTGCTGTTCACGCTGGTATTTTTACCGATTACTCTTCTGGGACTTGTGCTTGTGGGACTTATCAAGCTTGCCTTCCCGATTCTTGCCATTGTGGGACTTGTTACACTGGTTCGAACAGCCGGTACGAAATGTTAAGATAAAGAGGTGACACGGTGAAAAAGCAGGAGAGCCCTATAAATAAGGGCTCCCGTCTTTTACCATTGTTTCCAGGCGATTATATTCTTTCAGGAGCATTTCCTTGCCTGTGTTTGTAATAATATAAGATTTCTTTCGTCCTTTGCTTTCTGTAAGACGGACGATCTGGTTGCTTTCAAATTTGGCAAGCATGGCATAGAGAGTGCCGGGGCCGACCTGTACTCTTCCGTGGGAAAGAGCATTTACTTTTTCCATAATGTCTACGCCGCAGCATTCCTCAAGAAGAGCGAGAAGAATATAATACATAGGCTCTGTTAAAGTTTGAAACTGTTCCCTTGCCATAAAACCAACTCCTTGCTTTCTGAATATGGGATTCATTCCGAAAGGGAATAAATCTGAAAAATTCTGGATTCGATTTGGGAAATCTGTTCTGGGTTTAGAGACGAATCCAGCCATAAATCCAGAACTGCATGTTTATATAAAATCCGAAACTGTGTTCCGAAACCGGAGTCTGATTTTACCGCTTCCAATCCGGACCAGTTGTCAGAGCAGTCCTCCCAGATAAGTGGGACACCGCTGTAATCCTTTGGAGACTGCCGCCACAAAAAGTTTCTAACCCAGAGATAAGACGGGCGGTAAATCGTATAATCAAAATGATGTACTGTATCAGTGTCGGAGGAACTGGTATACCAGATGGAACAGGATTCTCTGCTTCCCAGAAGGCTTTGGGAATAATCATATTCAGGAGAAGCATCCGGATCCGGGACTGCGTCAGTAAAATCTGACGGAAGGAGAATATCGTGCTCCGGGAGACTTTTATTTGCCGGCCGGGAATCCGGGGTATTGAAGAAAACAATGCCGATGATGCTCAATACCAGAACTGCAAGGGCAGAAATCATCCTGACATTCATCTGCTGTCTTCTGTTTGGCCTGAAAGTGGAAAGCGCCAGAGTGAGAACCGGTATGGCAAGAAAGACAGCGGCGTATGGAAGGATGTTGTTTACGGAATTTTCCCGGATTGCATAATAAGCGGCGAGGAAAAGCAGAGCAGCTAAAAGCAGAGGTTCCAGCAGATGGAGAAAAGGGAGTCTGCTTTTACAGAAAATGGGATGCCCCTCGTTTATTGCTCCTTTTGCCCGTCGATACCATAACAGGATGGAAAGTCCTTTCTCTACGGAAAGAATGAGGTACAGGAAAAAACCGAGCATAATAAATAATAAAGCTGACTGAAAGGCTATGTCCGAAAAGTGCTGAAGAAGCATAAACGGAAGATAGAATACCAGAAACAGAAGAAGCGGAAGATAACGCAGCAGCCAGTTTTGTTTCTCGGATTTCAGGATATTGGCCAGTTTTTCTTCTTCGGTGATAATAGGAACAGCATTTTCCCTGATGCGTTCAAATACACAGAATTTGCGGATTCCGTCAAGGAACTTCCAGCCTGCGGCTTCACAGTATCCGGCGTATTCCATGGCGCCTGTATCCGGACGTAGATCGTATTCGCTTCCTTCGGGGAAAACCTCTGCAGAATAGTATTTTTTCTGAGGTTCTCCTTTTTCGAAGACCATGCCAAAACGAAATTCTTTAAAGTGCCAGCCTTTTAGAGACTGTCTGTGAAGATAATCTGTAAAAGAATCACATTCGCGATAATGGAAGAGAAGTGGTACGTGGATTTTTTTTAACATGGTGTCTGCCTCCTTTCAAAAAGGAATAAAACATAGTATCGAGTATCGATATATCTTAATTATAATATAATATCGAGACTCGATATTGTCAACGAAAAAATACAGATTCTCAAAAAAGAGTGGAAAGGATATATGACTTTTCGGAAAATTCAGAAAAAATATTGAGGAAAATGGAAAGATGAATTATAATGCAGATAATCAGAATAATGAGTACAACGATGTGATCGGGCGATCGAATAAGTGAAGATGTCAGTTTATTTAGCTTCGTTGTGCCAGGGTTTGGGGTAAAAGGAGATCAGAAATATGAGCAGGGTTAAAATTATAAAGAAAAATGATGAATACAGTCTGGAATATAATATCGGAGATATCTTCGAGGTGACAGGAACCTGGTTCGGCGGCGTACATATTGCGGGAAAAACAGGGATTCCGGTATCTCTTGATAAGGAAGAGTATGTGGAGCTTCCGGAAGAAACACAGTTTGAGCAAGGAGGCGGCGAGCCGGCGCCTCTGGAGGAGGAAGTGCCGGAACGGGATATAGAGGTCGGAGATTTGGTGCGGCATTTTAAGCGTGAATGGGTATCTGCAGAATCTCAGGAATATTTGTACAGGATTCTTGCCTTTGCCCAGCACACGGAAAACGGAGAAAAGCTGGTGATTTACCAGGCGATTTATCCGCCGTATAAGACCTGTGCCCGTCCTTATGCCATGTTCATGAGTGAGGTGGACAGGGAAAAATATCCGGATGTGAAGCAGAAATATCGCTTCGAAAAAGTAGAAACAAAGAGGTGGGTATAGCCCTTTTTACAAATGATACGGGGGATTGTGTATGAAGCTTATATTTAAACAGAGAATGTTTTCATGGTTTGACAGTTATGACATTTATGAGGAATCCGGTGCAGTTGCCTTTGAAGTCAAAGGAGAATTGGCTCTTGGACACTGCCTGAGGATTTATGATTCCTGGGGAGACGAAGCCGGTCTGATAAAAGAACGGGTGCTTACCTTCCTCCCGAAATTTGAGATGTACGAAGGGGAGAAATATATCGGCTGTATCAGCAAAGAACTGACGTTTTTCAAGCCAAAATACAATATTGATTATAATGGATGGCATATTGAAGGCGACTGGCTGGAGTGGGACTACACCATTTACGGCAGCGCAGGAGAGGTGATAGCCTCTGTTTATAAAGAAGTTTTTCACCTGACAGATACGTATGTCATTGATGTGAAAAATCCCGGGGATGCGCTTTACGCTCTTATGTTTGTCCTGGCCATTGATGCGGAGAAGTGCTCCAGAGATTAAAGGGGTTAAAAAAAGGAAGAGCTTGGGATGACTCAGGAGTAGGTGGCGAACTGTCTGGGAGTGTCCACTCCGGCTGTGAATAAGTGGGAGAATGGAAACAGTTGTCCGGATATAGAGCTTCTCTGTCCTTTGGCCCGGCTTTTGAAAACAGATGTAAATGAGCTTCTGGGGTTCAGGGAAGAGCTGACGGAAAAAGAAATTGCGGATTTTGTGCAAAAGGCAGCGGAAACTGCTCAAGAAAAAGGTTTCGGAGAGGGAATGCCACAAAAGCAAAAGAAATCGCAGAAATCTGGAGAAATATTTCGAAATCTCTCGGTCTATGGGAATATAGCTGGTATGTGCCGTATTTTCAGGTGGCGGTAGAAACGAAAAATGTAGAGGACAGTCTGAAATATCTGGAAGCAATGCTTCGGGGAATCCAGACGTCGGCCGGTGCAAAGGATTCTCCGATTTATTACAGGCTTTACCGGAAGAATTACGGAACAAAGAAGGAAACAACGGGCAGGAGGCTTCTTCCGGGCCTTATAAATGATCTGAAAACAAATCCGGCATATGAATTTCTGAGAGATAACAGTGAATTTCATAAGCTGCTGGAAGAAGCAGTGAGATAAAAAAACCCCCTTGGGAAGACTCTTTTTGAAACAGAGAGAGTTTCCCAAGGGGGTATTGTATTTTTATTCGAAAATTTCACTGTAAAGCCTTCCCATTTCCCCATAAACCTCTGCAGTCTGAGGATTGTCTTTTAACTCGCCTAAAGCCTGATGAACCTGGCTGTAATACCATTTTTGTTTTTCCCTTGGGGCGTTGAAGCTGTTCCAGAATACTTCGCCCAGGCGCTTATAATCCGTGGCTATGCTTCGAAGATTGGAGACTTTGTCTGCCAGGATCATCATTTTAACCTCCAGGGAAGCCTGGGGCAGAGTCCGGATGGTGTGCTGCTTGCGCTCCATCCAGGTAAGACGTTTATCTTCTGTGTGGGCTTCTACAAGAGAGCCGATCTGTTTTCCGAACTTCCGGTAAATCTCTTCCAGAGTTGCATCTGTGTCTTCCACTGTGTCATGCAGAACAGCGGCAGTGAGAAGAGGTATGTCCGCTCCCATGGAATAGAGGATCTCCATGGTTTCCAGCGGATGGATGATATATGGAAGGGCTGAGGTTTTGCGAACCGTACCGGAGTGGTGTGTGACTGCAAAGAGAATGGCCTGCTCAAAAAGGGCATTATCCGTCATCTTTTTTCTCCTTCCTCTGTGATTATGGGAAAAAGACGCTGTGCGGTTTCCCGCGCAGCGTCTGAAGGTTCCTGAAAACGGGCTTAAACTCAGATGGTGTCGTGTCTTCTGACATATCCCGGTTCCTCAGAGGTTGCCAGGATTTCTTTTACCTTTGTAACAGATGCCCATTTGTCTACAACTACATTTTCAATGTGTACGTCTTTGCCGATAACAGCTTCTGCAAATACGATACTGTCTTTGATGACAGCGCCTTCTTCGATGGTTACGCCACGGCCTACGATGGAGTTCTCTACAGTGCCTTTGATCTTACATCCGTTGGATACTACAGAATTCTTCACAACTGCAGTGTCAAAATACTGTGTCGGGCTGGAATCGTTTGTACGTGTGTAAATCGGCCAGTCTTCGTGGAAGAGTTCCTGAGCGGCTTTGTAATCGATAAGGGCTTTGTTTGCGTTTACATAGCTTGTAAAATCGGTGATCGCTGCGAAGTAGCCTTTGTGAGCAACGCCGCGTACGTTCAATTCTCCTTCCATGCACATATCGTTTACGATATCTGCAAGGCTGTACATAGAGGAAGTTTTACGTGCTTTCTCGATAAGCTCGATGAAAAGCTCTTTTTTCATGATATAAGTATCCATGAAGATGTGTTTATTCTTAGCTGTACCGCGGTTAGGCTCGATGGATTTCACGCCTTTTTGCGGATTCAGGTTCAGAGTATCACATTTGAGGTATTCGTCCTTTGCATTGTCTACGGAGTGGTAGAGCAGTGTGATATCGGTATTGGACTCGATGTGGTTTTTGAGCAGCTCTGAGAAATCTGCGGAATAAACCATGTAGCATGGAGCGATCACAACATATGGATGCTTCATGGTGTTAATGGATTCCATGTTCTCGTAATAGTAGGAGATATCGGTATTGTAGATATCGTTTTTGTTTACTGTATTTGCGAAAAGCATCTGCAGCTTGCCGCTCTTGGAGTTGATGTTATAGTGACGTCCTGTTCCCAGATGTTCAACCAGTGAACGAGGTGTACTGTTGATATAAATCTGGATACGGTCGATATTGCTGTTGCTCATATTGGAGATAGGGAAGTCAATGACTCTGTATCTGCCGAGGAAGGAAAGAGCTCCGATTGGACGGAAGTCCTGAAGTCCTTCAACGAATGCGTTCTTTCTTGAAGCGTTGATGATTCCAAATGCCTTATACATATTATTCTGCCCCCTTTACACGTTTCGCGATAAGCTCGATATGTTCGCTGTCCGGGTCACCCACAACAGCGCCTGCGCCGATACGGATACCGTCTGCAACGAGTACACGGTTTACAACTGCGCCTTCTTCTACAACTGCACCCGGCATCAGTACACTGTCGATAACTTTGGCATTCGGGCCAACCTTTACGCCGGTAAAGAGTACGGAGTTTTTAACCTCGCCCTCAATTACGCAGCCCTGGGTTATGTAGGCATTTTTGATCACGGCGTCGGCAGAGATATACTGAGGAAGCGCGGTAACGTCCTCTGTATAGATCTTCCAGGACGGGTCGCTTAAGTTGAGCTCGTTCTTCGGGTCTAAGAGATCCATGTTTGCTTCCCATAAGGAATCGATGGTTCCAACGTCTTTCCAGTAGCCTTTGAATTTGTAAGCGTAAAGACCTCTGCCGTCTGCAAGCATGGTTGGGATGATATCTTTTCCGAAGTCGTGGTTGGAATCTGGATTTTTGATATCTGCAAGGAGCATTTTACGAAGAAGCTTCCAGGTAAAGATATAGATACCCATGGAAGCCAGGTTGCTCTTAGGATTAGCCGGTTTCTCTTCAAATTCTACGATACGTCCTGTTTCTGTATCTGTGTTCATGATACCGAAACGGCTTGCCTCTTTCATTGGTACTTCGATAACCGCGATAGTTGCGTCAGCGTTGTTTGCCTTGTGATAATTGAGCATAGCATCGTAGTTCATTTTATAGATGTGGTCGCCGGAAAGGATCAGAACATATTCCGGTGCAAAGGAATCAATAAAATCGATGTTCTGTGAAATCGCATCTGCAGTTCCGCGGTAAACGTTCAGGTTCTCGTCTGCTTTTTCACGGGGCGGAAGTACATAGACACCACTCTCTTTCGCATCCAGCCCCCAGCGTCCGCCTGCTGCAACATAGCTGTTGAGAAGTACGGATTCGTACTGTGTGAGCACACCGACAACATCGATGCCGCTGTTGGCACAGTTACTCAGCGGGAAATCTACGATACGATATTTTCCACCATATGAAACTGCCGGTTTAGCAACTTTATTTGTTAAGTCGTGAAGTCGGCTTCCTCGTCCACCGGCCAAAATCATAGCTAACATATTATTTTGTTTCATAGTAAGCCCTCACTTTCTTTTGCTATGCAATATTATACAACTTTTCAAAATGAATTACCATCTTTTTTAACAAAAATATTGGAAAAACCTTGGAAAAATTTTCAAGAAATGTCAAAAAATATTTGTTTATCAAACTTTTTTTCAGAGGAGCTTTTATGGTAAATTATATAAATTTACATGAAGAACTGGACGGCGCAAAGCTCTTACGTTATAATGAGGAAGTTAAATTCGAAACTGTTAAAACAAATACATAATTGGATAAGAGGGATTTTTGTGAGCAAAAGAGAAGATTGTAAACGTTCCATAGTATTTTTTCTCGCCGGACTTCTGATCCTTGCCGTGACCCTGGCGTTTGCCTATGTATGGTATGATTATTACCTGGACCGTTTGGCATGGATGCCGTTCTGGAGGAGAGGAAACTGGGTTATGATCGCAGTTTATGCTGTGATCTTCACCGTGGTTGCCAGATTGTACGGCGGACTGAAGGTAGGATATTTAAAAAAGATAGATGAGTTTTACTCTCTGACTTTGACAGTGATCTGTGCAAATATTGCAGAGTATGTCCAGATCACCCTGGTAAACCGCTATTTCCTGGATCCCCTGCCCCTTGTGAAGATGACGGGGGTCCAGATCATTCTTGTTGTTCTCTGGATTTTTGCATCCGGACATATTTATTCCAGGATATACAGAGCCAGAAGGCTTCTTGTGATCCACGGTGACAGAGATCCGGGAGACCTTATTGACAAAATGAATTCCCGCAGGGATAAGTACAATGTCAGCGGAAAGGTTCATGTGAAGGCGGGAGAGGACATGATCCATGAGATGATGGAGGACTATGACGGTGTGATCATCTGGGATCTGCCCTCTGCGGAGAGAAACAGATATCTGAAATACTGTTTCGCCCACTCCATCCGCTGTTATATGAGTCCGAAGATTTCGGACGTTATCATTATGGGAAGCGATCGTATCCATCTGTTTGATACGCCTCTTCTTATGTCGAGAAATATGGGGCTTTCCCTGGAGCAGAGAGCTGCAAAGAGGGCAGTGGATATTCTGGTTTCCGCAGCGGGGATCATTCTGACTTCACCGATCATGCTTGTCATTGCCATTCTTGTGAAGGGGTATGACAGAGGACCTGTGTTTTATTTCCAGGATCGTCTGACTCTGGATGGAAAAACATTTAAGATCTGCAAATTCCGCAGTATGTGTGTGGATTCGGAGAAAAAAGGCGCGCGTCTTGCGTCACGCCACGATTCCAGGATCACCCCTGTGGGAAAGGTGCTCCGCCGTCTTCACCTTGACGAGCTGCCCCAGCTTTTCAATGTATTTAAGGGGGATATGTCTCTGGTAGGCCCGCGTCCGGAACGAAGTGAGATCATGAAGGAATATGAAAAAGAGCTGCCGGAGTTTTATTACCGCCTGAAGGTGAAGGGGGGACTTACCGGATACGCTCAGGTGTACGGGAAATACAATACTACGCCTTACGATAAGCTGAAGCTTGACCTGTTTTACATTGAGAATTATTCGTTTCTTCTGGACATCAAGCTGTTGTTTATGACTGTGAAGATCTTTTTCCAGAAGGAGACTTCAGAGGGCGTAAGCGATAACCAGGTAAATGCACTGAAGGATTCTGTGCGCGCTTCTGAGAAAGAGGAGGAGAAATGCCGCTGATTTCTGTAGTTATGCCTGTGTATAACGGGGAAAAATATATCAAACAGGCTGTGGATTCCGTTTTTGCCCAGGAGGTTCCTCTGGAGCTTCTTGTGATCGACGACGGTTCCACAGACAAAACGGAGGAAGTCCTGTCTGCTTACAGTGGCAGAAAGGACTTTCGATATATAAAGAACGAAAAAAATATGGGAGCTGCAGGCTCAAGGAACCGGGGGGTCTGCGAGGCCGGAGGAAAATATATCGCCTTTTTGGATGCCGACGACTGGTGGGCGGACGGGAAGCTTAAAACCCAGCTTGACACCCTTGAAAAAACAGGTGCAGTGCTCTGCTCCACAGCAAGGGAGATGATGAATCCGGACGGGAGCTCTACGGGAAGTGTGATTCCTGTTAAGGAAAAGATTACTTATCGCGGGCTTTTGAGCCATAACAGCATCAACTGTTCTTCTGTATTGATCAAGAGAGAGGCTGCGCTGGAATTTCCCATGGAGCACGATGACAGCCATGAAGATTATATTACATGGCTGAAGGTTCTGAAAAAATATGGATTTGCTTCAGGGATCAACAGACCGTATCTCAAATACCGTCTCAGTGAAGGCGGAAAGTCCAGAAACAAGAGGAAATCTGCGGTTATGACTTATAAGGTATACCGCTACATGGGATATGGTACTTTTAAGAGCATGTTATTTTTTGTTTCCTATGCGTTTCATGGCGTTTATAAATATTTTAATGTTTTTAAAAATGTATTCCAAAAATCGTAAAATTATGTTATAATTCCACCGAAACTATGCGGGAGGGGAAGTGTAAATGAAAAAAAAGGCAGAGCGGCCCAATGTGCCGTATTCCTATTTGATCGATAACATTAAAGTATTACTTATTTTTCTTGTTGTTTTTAATCATATTATTGCTTTTTGCCTTGTCAAAGAGGATATTGTGATTCGATATATATGGTATGCAATTACCATTTTCCATATGCCGGCTTTTATTTTTGTGTCCGGATACCTGTCCAAGAAACCGCAGAATGTAATGAAGAATGTAAAGAACCTTCTGATTCCTTATATTCTGGGTTACAGTCTTACCTGGTATGCACAGATCTGGCTTGGAAAGGATATTGATTATGAGCTTTTAAGACCATCGGGAACGGTTATGTGGTTTGTTCTGGCGCTGTTTATTTACAGGCTGACCATCGAAGCCTTCGGAAAGATAAGATTTGTAGTTCCGCTGAGTATTATTTTTGCCCTGTGGGCAGGAACAAGGGCGGAATTTACCACCTACCTGTCATCGTCAAGAATCGTAGTATTTTTCCCGTTCTTCGTGGCAGGATATCTCTGGAAGAGCGAATATATCAAGGCGGTCCGTGAATTTAAAGGGAAATGGATTCTCATTCCCCTGACAGGACTGATCCTTTTTGCAGTGCCGAATTACATGATCACCAATTCCATGCCGGTGGATATTTTCCGCGGAAATCACAGCTATATGATCTGTGGTCTGGAGGTTGGAGAAGGAATCGTGATCAGACTTCTGATGTATCTGATCTCTTTCCTGGTGATCTATACGATGCTGGCAGTTATGCCGGATATCAAGCTGCCGCTTACGTTTATCGGCAGAAATACAATGGGAATTTATTTCTTCCATTATCCGATCATGATCATCATGAACGGCCTGTTTATTCTCCGTATTCCGGAGCTGATGAATGTGTGGGCGCTTCTCGGCGTTTCTCTCATATTCGTCCTGGTTCTGGGAAGCCTTCCTGTGGACTGGCTTTATACCAACTTTCTGAATCTTCTGACCTTTATCCTGTTTAAAAAGGACAAGACAGTTCGGGATGAAGGACTGGAGGAGGAGTTTGACAGCGACGAGGATGAGTTCCAGAGCCTTCTGCGCAGGAGAAGAGCCATTGAGGAACTGGCCGCAACACTGGAAACGGACGATGCGCCGGAAGAGAAATAAAATTTCAGGACAGCCTTTCGGGGCTGTCTTTTTGTTTTGGGAAAAAGATGACGCAGGATGTAAGTTATGCTATAATAAAGGGAAGTATAGTTACTGCACCGGAGTGAGCCGGTAAGATTTAAGAAAATGCTGTAGACGGGGGAAGTTTCTACAAAGAAAGAACAGGGGTAAATCTATGAAAAAAGTAATAACCTACGGTACCTTCGATCTGTTCCATCGGGGGCATTATAATATTATAAAAAGGGCTAAAGCCCTTGGCGATTACCTGATCGTCGGCGTTACAAGCGAGAGCTACGATATTGAAAGAGGCAAACTCAATGTGCGCGACAGCCTGATCAAGCGAATCGAAAACGTGCGGAAAACTGGTCTTGCAGATGAAATTATCATTGAGGAATACCAGGGACAGAAAATTAACGATATTATCAAATATAACATCGATCTTCTGGTGGTAGGTTCCGACTGGAGAGGAAAGTTTGACTATCTGAAAAACTACTGTGATGTCATGTATCTGGAAAGGACGAAGAACATTTCCAGTACAAAGATACGAAGCGAGGGAATTATTTTTAACATCGGAGTTGTTACAGATGATATTAATGACAACGGAATCGTATCAGAGACCAAGTTTGTAAGCGGACTTCATGTGGAGAGGGTTTATTCTGACGAACCGGATGTGGCAGAGGCCTTTTGTGATAAATACGAACTGGATTCCTGCTGGACGGACTACGATGAATTTCTTTCGGATCTTGACATTGTCTATATTAAATGCAGTCAGAAACGAAGAGCGGATTACATTGAAAGAGCCATTGAGCAGAATAAATATGTGATCAGCGATACGCCCATGACCCTTTCGCCGGAAAGACTGGAGAAGCTGTTTGAGAAAGCCAAGGAGCATCAGGTGGTTCTTGTGGAAAGACTGACTCTCGTTTATCTGCGGGCGTTTAACCAGCTTGTGTGGCATGTTCACAGCAATCTGGTGGGGGACATTATCAGCGTGAAATGCGCCATCTGTCAGGATGATTTCGAGGGTGGAAAGTCCTTTAATGAAACCGTGAGCCATGCCATAGGGGCGATCATCAAGCTTCTGGGCAGGGAGTGTCTGGATGTAAGTACAAATGCGGTTACAGACAGACAGGGCAGATTTGTGTATGATGTGATTACCATGAAGTACAAAAATGCTCTTGCGACCATTGAGATCGGTTCTACCGTTGATGTGGAGGATGAGCTGGTGATCATCGGAAGCAGCGGCCGTGTGACCATTCCCAACGACTGGTGGAATACAGGATATTTCGAAGCGAAAATAGAGGGAAATGAATTCCTGAAAAGATACAGCTTCAATTTTGAAGGAAACGGCCTTCGCTATCTCCTTCAGGAGCTTTTGATCATGATACGGGATAAGAGGACAGAATGTACGAGACTTTTCTATGATGAGTCGCTTCTTCTGTCGGAGATTTTAAATAAGATAAATCAGAAAGGGAAATAGATGACGGAGAAACAGGAGCAGCTTCTGAAACTGTTGAATGAAATAGAAAAAGGCGGTGAGATTCCGGCGGAAGCAGACGGGATGGATTTTGGCGAATTCCGTAAGGATTTTCTGGCATCTGTTGACACAGGAAGAGTCCGCCGGATGCTGTCCCTTGAAGAAAAGAACAGCCGTCTTTACGGGAAAAAGGAACAGGCTCTTCTGAGACAGGGAAAAGAAATCAAGGGCCGCGTTGTGGCTGCTGATCTGAAAGCCCGTGTGGAGGAAGGCGGACACAGTCTGAAAGAAATGACTGAGAACAAAATGTTCCGGGAACTGAACTCCCTTTTTGAGGACTATTACCGTGTTCAGCTGAGCGCAGATTTCATAGGCAGTGAAGAAGAGCCCGAGACGGAGAATTTTGTTCATCCTGTACTCATCGAGCTGGATAATGAGACGTTTTTTGCGGCAGTTATGACCCTTTTTTATACAGAGAGATTTCGGAGCGCAGACCGCATACTGGAAATTTGTGAGGAAAAGGGGCTGGCAGATCCGGAAATGAAAGCAATAAAAAGCGACCTGGAACGTTTCAGGAAAGCAGTGGAGCATTATGAGAAGCGGGAACTGCAGGAAGCGGAGGAGATATTCGGGGATCTGCCGGAAAAATATCCGGAGAATCCGGGCTTTTTGAAATTTCAATGCCGTTTTGTTATGGAACGTTCCCGGCAGAATCCAAGAGAGGCGGAACGCTTCATAAACGGCTGCCTGAAGCTTTTTCCGGAGGACGGATACTTTATAAAGTATAAGGCGGATCTTCTGTGGATGAAGGGGAGCTGCAGAAATGCGCTGGAGCTCTATGCACAGGCGAAGGGAAGAACGTCTGACCCGCTTCCCCTGATGGAGATGGATCAGCTTTTTGATACCTGCAAACAGGAGGTGCTCGATACCTGCGAGAGGCTTCTGGAGTATAAGGCGAAAGAGGAAGCCGGACAGCTTATGGAACTCTGGAAGATCCTGATGCCCGGTGACGAGGAGGTCAGGGCCTGCCTTTGTCTTACACAGGTAGAAAGAGCCCGCACCCAGGGAGAACTGGAAGTGGTGATCAGAGAAATCCTGGGAAAAATCGAGAGAACGATGGCGGCAGCCCCTGCCCGTAAGGAAGGGGAGGAGCCGGAGGAGAAAGAGTCTCAGCCATGGTACGAGTATTATAAAAAAGCCCTCACAAGGGCGTGGAGAAGACTGGGATATCCTCAGGAACTGGCTGCGCTTTACACAGAGGTGAAATGTGCTTCCGAGGAAAGCGAACTGGAATGGCTGGCAGAGGAAATCCGAAGCCACCGTATTAAGAAGGAGATGCGCGCAGAGGCCTGTAAGCTTGTGGGAGATGTGCGCAGGAAACAGGGAAGGACGAAAGCTGCCTTTGAGAACTATCGTGAAGCCCTGGAACTGGTGAAGCCGTCTTATGTAAAGACAGAACTTGTGAGGATCATTCTATCTGATCTTTCCCTTGGGGAGAAAAGGGTGCGTTCCTGTGCCGGGGATTCCGACATATCATTCTTCCTTGACGGCTGGCTGGACAAGTACGGTACACTGGAGGACATCAGCCAAATGGCGGGCTGGCTCTGGCGTGACAGAGAAAGGGAGAAATGAGTTTGTTAAAAAAAGAACAACAGGTGATCCTGTCTCTCCTGAAGGAGATAGACAGGATCTGCCGGAAAGAAAAAATAGATTATTATCTGTCTCCGCGTCTTACCCTGTGCGCAGTGACAGGACAGCCCTTTCCCTCTGATCCCATGGCAGGGGAAGTCCTTATGAAAGTAGGGGAAATGGAACGTTTCCGTCAGGCTGCGGAGGACAGGATCTCAACAGGAAGGGCGCTGGAATCCATGAAGAGCCACAAATGGTTTCCGGGATTTTATCTGCGCTACGAAGATACAAGTACCCTGTGTTTTCATATGGATGCAGGCCGAGACTATGAGATTCCGGCGCTTGGAATCAATGTTCTTCCCTTAAGGACAGAGGTCACGCCCGGGAATTTAAGGAGACAGAATGCCAGGGAAGAAAAGGGATGGCTGCAGCTTTGCGGGAAGGTGTCCGGGGAAAAGGATTTCAGGGATCTCTCCGCAGAAATGGCTGTGACCATGCGCTGCGCAGGGGGACAGGAGAGGCTTGGGAATAAGCTTTACGATGAGTTCTGCCGCAGACAGCAGAATCCGGATGCAGATGCCTATTTTCTGAAGCAGGGAAAGATGACGACAGTTTTTCCCGCAAAAATTTTTCGGAAAACAGAAAAGGTGGAACTGGAGGGAGAGGAATTTCCCGTTCCCCACGATATCAGAGGGTATCTTCGCATCTTTTACGGGGACGATTATCTGAATCGGAAAGAACCTGTTTATGTGGAGCCTCCGCAGATGATCGTGAGCGCGTACATGAGCTGGGAAAAATTCAGCAGAGAAAATGAAGGGCTTGAGCAGATGACTGCTGCGCGGCTTCGCAGGCAGAAGCGTCTGGAAAAGGACAGAAAAAGAGGAAAATATCTGGACGAGTGCTGGGATTACGCTCTTTTCTGCCAGGAAAGGATCCGGCTTGGAGCCTATTATAAAAAGAAAAAGGATTATATCCTGAATTTATATAAAGATGAAGACTATCTCACTCTGGAGCAGGTCTTTAAACCGTATTCAAAAATGATGCTGAAAAGTCTCCTGAAGGAAGAAGTATTTCTGGAGGATGAGGAGATTTTTGATATTTATATGGATGTTCTGGAGAAGACGGGAAAGGCGGCACAGAAGAGTCAGATTCGGGAACTTATCTGAAATACCGTAAGAATGGAGGAGATTATGAAGCTTTCAGATTATATTGTTGCATTTTTAGAAAAAAAAGGGATTTATGATTTCTTTGGCTATCAGGGAACTATGATCGCCCATTTGGTAGATTCCATCGAAAAAAATCCCAATACAAACAATCATTCCAGCTACAATGAGCAGGGAGCGGCCTTTGCTGCCTGCGGCTATGCCCAGGCAAAGGAAGACTGTGCCTGCGCTTACGCTACCAGCGGCCCGGGAGCTGTAAACCTGCTTTCCGGTGTTGCAAATGCCTATTACGATTCTCTGCCTGTGATCTTTCTCACAGGACAGTTAAATACTTATGAATATTCCGGGATTGAAGGATTGCGTCAGCAGGGATTTCAGGAGACAAACATTGTTTCCATGGTGGATTCCATTACCAAATATGCAGTGCAGATCCGTGAGCCTGAGGATATTGTAAAAGAACTGAACAAGGCATATCATATTGCCACAACAGGAAGAAAAGGCCCTGTGCTCATTGATCTGCCGATGAATATACAGAGAAGTGAGGTTGAGCATCCGGTTTATGATATGGATGTGAAAGAAATGGGTCTGGAAGAGTTCAGGACAGATGAGGAAGAAGCGGAGAAAGCTATGGAAGCTGTCACAGAAGCTCTGCGTAAGGCGAAACGTCCTGTGATTATGCTGGGACACGGGGTAGACAGCCCGAGAAGCCAGTCCATGCTGATCGATTTTGCAGAAAGACTGCAGATTCCTGTTATTACCAGTGTTCTGGCGAAATCGGTCCTGCCTTATGACAATCCGGTAAATTTCGGATGTATTGGCGGAGCGTACGGCCATCGTTACGCAAACATGATCGCAAATATCAAAAGCGACCTTCTTCTTTGCTTTGGGATTTCCCTCTGCACAAGACAGATTGGAACGAAGGTTCATGAGTTTGCGAAAAATGCAGAGATTATCCGTATTGATATAGATAAATACAATCTTCAGAGAGACATTCACGAAAACGGTGCAGGGGAGCAGAAGTTCTGTACAGATACGGCTTCTGTGATCGAAGGGCTTGCGAAAAAAGCTTTTGTGGAGCAGCCAAGACCCAGTGAATGGATGGTTGTGTGCAATGAGATTAAATCCAATCTTCAGGCAGTGGACGAGAGTACGCCGGAACGGTATCCAAACCGTATGATCGCAGACTTAAGCGGGATTCTTTCAGATACCTCTGCGATTGCAGTGGATGTTGGACAGCATATGGTCTGGAGCTATCAGTCCTTTAAGAATCGTAAAGGCCAGAAGCTTCTTTTCTCCGGCGGTCACGGAGCTATGGGATATGCGCTTCCGGCAGCCATCGGCGCTTATTATGCTACCGGAAAGCCTGTAGCCTGCATCTGCGGAGACGGAGCGTTCCAGATGAACATTCAGGAGCTGCAGTGGGTAAAGCGAGAGGCTGTTCCTGTAAAGATGATCGTTATGAATAACGGTGCGCTGGGGATGATCCGCCATTTGCAGAGAGACTATTTCGACTGTCTTTTCGCAGGAACCTCCGACGGCTGCGGCTTCTCCTCCTGCGAATTTGCAAAGGTTGCCCAGGCATATGGGATCCGTTCAAAAAAAATGTGGTGCAATGAGGTTGCGGAAAAAGCTCCGGAATTCCTTAAGGAAGAGGGAGCAGGGCTTCTGGAGATAATGCTGGAGCACGGAACGTTCGCATATCCCAAGACCTGTCTGGGAGAACCCATCCACAATCAGCAGCCGTATGCGCCGAAAGAAATTTACGACAGACTTGTGGCGCTGTAGGAGGGAGTCAGATGAGCAGAGTAACAGTGGTAACAGGCGGTACTTCCGGAATTGGCAGGGGTATCGTGGGAAAAATCCTTGCAAATTCCGCAGAAGGCGACAGAATCTTTGTGAACTACGGCCACAATGAACAGAGGGCAAAGGAGTTTCTTGAGAGCCTTGCGTCGGAAGACAGGGCAAAGGTGTGTCTTCTCAGAGCGGATATGTCTTCCTATGAGGAGATGCAGAAATTTGTCCGCGAGGTGATCGAAAAAGCCGGACATGTAGACTGGCTGGTGAGCAATGTGGGAATCAGTACCTACGCGAAATATGAAGACTATACCTTTGAAGAGTGGACAAAGATCGTAAATACCAATCTTTCCATTCCTGTATTTATGATCAAAGAGCTTCGCCCTTATATGACGGAAGGGGGAAAAGTTCTCTTTATGGGATCCTATGCAGGAAGACAGGCCTATTCTTCGTCTCTTGTGTATGGGGTGACCAAGGCGGCGATTCACTTCCTGACCAAGTCTCTTGTGAAGGAGTTTGAGCCCAAGGGGATTACGGTAAATGCCATTGCGCCGGGATTCATTGAGACTTCCTGGCATGAGAACCGTACGCAGGAAAGCTATGACAGGATTAATAAGAAGATTGCCCTTCACAGATTCGGAGAGGTTGAAGATGTGGCAGATCTGGCGTACTGTATTTTGACCAACGGATATATGAATGGAAGTATTGTGGACATTCATGGAGGATATGATTATTTTTAGGCAGAAGAGGATGCCGAAGGAGGAACTATGATATACGAAATTGAAAATCAGTATTTAAGAGTGCAGATTTCTTCCAAAGGAGGGGAATTTCAGTCGATCAGGGATAAAAGCGGCAGAGAATATCTCTGGCAGGGAGACGAGGCTACCTGGACAGACAGAGGTCCGAATCTTTTTCCCTATATCGGAAGAATGACGAATAAGTCCTACACCTATAAGGGCAAAACCTATTCCATGGATATTCACGGATTTCTGATGTATTCAGAAATGGATCTGGTAGAGCATACGGCAAGCAGACTGATCCTGAAGCTTGAGAGCAGTGAAGCCACCAGAGCACAGTATCCTTTTGAGTTCAAGCTGGAAATCTGCTGGGAATTAAAGGGAGAAACCCTGGAGCTGACCTACTGCGTGGATAACTGCGATGACAAGACGATGTATTTCGGAATTGGCGGACATCCGGGCTTTAATATTCCGGTGGAAGAGGGCCTTGCCTTTGAGGATTATTGGATTGATTTCGGGGAGAATGCCGCTCCGAGAATGGAGCTTCTCTCTGACGACTGCTTCATGCTGGGCAGAGATCGGGAGCTTCCTTTAAGAGATAACAGATATCTGGATCTGCGCCATGAGCTTTTTGACAACGACGCCCTGGTGCTTAATTCTATGCCGAAACAGGTGACCATTGCAAGTCCAAAAGGCAGAAAAGCCATTGTGGTAGAATTCCCGAAGATGGATTATCTGGGAATCTGGCACTGGCCGAAAACAGAGGTTCCCTATGTCTGCATTGAGCCGTGGAGTTCCCTTCCCTCCAGCAAAGATATTGTAGAGGATCTGGAGACACAGAAAAATCTGATTTCCCTGGAAGAAGGAAGACATTACGAGAACAGATGGAGTATTACCATCACGGATAAATAAGGGAAACCCTTGTTATTTAAGGAAATAATAAGGAAAAAACCCTGTATATTTGAGGAAAAAAGGCTTGACTACATGGGTTGCCTGTGATAAAATTTACTGGCGACATGGAAGTTAGGTCTTTTTTTTATGCCGAAAAATGATAACGGATATGTCATTCTTCGGGGAACTGAAGACCATGCAAATGAAAACACTGGAGGTGGAAGTTGTGCGCGTTAAGATTACATTAGCATGTACTGAGTGCAAGCAGCGTAACTACAATATGACAAAGGAGAAAAAGAACCATCCTGAGAGACTGGAAACTTCTAAATATTGTAAGTTCTGCCGCAAACACACTCTGCATAAGGAAACAAAATAATCCACAGGTAACTGTAAGGTTTTAACAGTTACTCACAGAGAAATTGTGAGGTTAGGCTATGGGAAAAGAAAAATCTTCTGAAAAAACTCAGAAGAAAAGTTGGTTTCAGGGACTTCAATCAGAATTCAGAAAGATTATCTGGACCGACCGTAACACCCTGATCAAGCAGACTGTAGTGGTCATTATTGTCACCATTATTTTAGGTGCGTTGGTCAGCGTTATGGACGCAGCTATTCTGGAAGGAATTAATCTTTTAGTCAAATAAGGGCAAAGGTGAGATTGTATGTCAGAAGCGAAATGGTACGTTGTTCATACCTATTCCGGGTATGAGAACAAAGTAAAGGCCAACATTGAAAAAACCATCGAGAACAGACATCTGGAAGACCAGATCCTCGAGGTTCGTGTCCCGTTGCAGGACGTAGTGGAAATGAAAAATGGAACTGCCAAGCAGGTTCAGAAGAAAATGTTTCCTGGCTATGTACTCCTCAATATGGTAATGAATGACGATACATGGTATGTTGTTCGTAATACCAGAGGTGTTACAGGATTTGTAGGACCGGGGTCCAAGCCTGTGCCGCTCACAGAGGAGGAAATGTTACCACTGGGTATTCAGAAAGAAGATATTCAGGTGGATTTTGTTGAAGGCGATATGGTAGTAGTTACCGGTGGTGCCTGGAAGGATACTGTTGGTGCTATTACAGCTATCAATGCTCAGAAACAGACAGTTACGATCAATGTTGAGCTGTTCGGCCGCGAAACGCCGGTAGAAATTAGTTTCGCAGAAATCAAAAAAGCAGATTAATGGTTTCCGGGTGAACCGGAGACAGGTAACACATTATCGTGGGAGGGAAATAACCCCCGCCAATACCACATAGGAGGTGCCGAAAATGGCAAAGAAAGTTACAGGATATATTAAATTACAGATTCCGGCTGGTAAAGCAACTCCAGCACCACCGGTTGGTCCGGCTCTTGGACAGCACGGTGTAAATATCGTTCAGTTTACAAAAGAGTTCAATGCAAGAACAGCAGATCAGGATGGCATGATCATTCCTGTAGTTATCACTGTTTACGCAGACAGAAGTTTCAGCTTCATAACCAAAACTCCGCCGGCAGCAGTTCTTCTGAAAAAAGCTGCTAACATCAAATCCGGTTCCGGCGCACCGAACAAAACAAAAGTTGCTAAAGTTACAAAAGCTCAGGTTACAGAAATCGCAGAGCTTAAAATGAAAGACTTAAATGCAGCATCCATCGAAGCAGCAGCCAGCATGATCGCAGGTACTGCAAGAAGTATGGGTATTGAAGTAGTAGACTAATTACTGATAAAAATATAAAGAGTGGGAGGGCAATCCCCGCAAATACCACAGGAGGTTATAGAAATGAAACGAGGAAAGAAATACGTGGAGGCTGCGAAAGCAGTAGACCGCGCAACATTATATGATACCGCAGAAGCTATCAGCTTAGTAAAGAAAGCTGCTGTTGCAAAATTTGACGAGACAATCGAAGTTCATATCCGTACAGGCTGCGATGGCCGTCATGCAGATCAGCAGATCCGTGGCGCAGTAGTTCTGCCACACGGAACTGGTAAAAAAGTTCGCGTTTTAGTATTCGCAAAAGACGCAAAAGCAGAAGAAGCAAAAGCAGCAGGCGCTGAATTCGTAGGAGCTGAGGAACTGATTCCGAAGATCCAGAACGAAGGATGGTTAGACTTCGACGTAGTTGTTGCAACTCCAGATATGATGGGTGTTGTAGGTCGTCTTGGTCGTGTACTTGGACCGAAAGGTTTAATGCCAAACCCGAAAGCTGGTACAGTAACAATGGACGTTACTAAAGCTGTTCACGATATCAAAGCAGGTAAGATTGAATACCGTCTTGATAAAACCAACATCATTCATGTTCCGGTTGGTAAAGCATCCTTTACAGAGGAACAGTTAAGCGACAACTTCCAGACGCTGATCGAAGCTATCATCAAGGCTAGACCAAGCACACTGAAAGGTCAGTTCTTAAGAAGCGTAACAATCGCTCCTACAATGGGACCTGGTGTGAAGATCAACCCAATGAAATTAGCTTAATAGATTAAGAATAAGAGCTTCTGCGGAAAATTTCCGCAGGAGCTTTTTTCACTTTACAGTAAAACTATGTGCAGGAATACAACTATATAATAAGAATTTCTTAAGGATTTCCGTCTTTCAAATTAAAAAAATTCTGTTATTCTTATAATTATAGAGGTAATTTCTATTTATAGAGATTTAATAGAGGCAGGTATGTTATACTTGAAAAAGTAAAAAAAGAAAAGGGGAATAACATTGGCTAATAAACGAAAAAGACGCAGATCACGCCGGAGAAAGAGCAGCGGTTCAGGAAAGATTATATTCTGTGCAGTAGTGGAAGTTCTGGTGATGCTTACTTTGGTGATTATCATTGGCTGGAATAAAGGGGTTAAGGAGTGGTTTGAGCAATTCCAGATACCTGTTGTGAAAGAAGTGGATATAAGCGGGATAAACAGTCCTTACGGAATCCTGATCGACGCCCGAAGCGGAAAAACACTGGGAGAGAGCGGAGCAGACGAGAGGATTTATCCAGCGTCTCTGACAAAGATGATGACTGCCATTGTGGCCATAGAGGAGCTGAAAAGCCTTGATACAGAGATTACATTGAGCAATGAAGTATTTAACGGGTTATATGAACAGGATGCCACACAGGCGGGATTTCAGCCGGGAGAGACTGTACGGGCCATAGACCTTCTATACGGAGTCATGCTTCCTTCAGGAGCAGAGTGCTGTATTGGGCTGGCAGACTATATTTCCGGCTCGGAAGAGGGCTTTGTGCAGTTG